>NSIA01000077.1 GCA_002737585.1 Planctomycetaceae bacterium
AATGTTGCAGACAAGATTCGATCGTTCCTGGTGGTCATCACCCAATTGAATGTGGTGCTTGCCGTCATCAACTGGATTGCCTGCATATCCCTTGGCATTCCCTTTGCATTCCTACTTTCGTTCTTGGTGTTCTTCTTGAATTACATCCCAACCATCGGTGCCATTGTTGCCAGCCTGTTGGTGGTTGCCATTGCATTGGTGACGCACGGCTGGGGCGTAGCGATTGCCATGGCGGTGGTACAGGGCCTCTCCGGCGTTCTCATCGGCAGCGTGCTGCAGCCGAAGATGCTTGGTTCCCGACTCGGACTTTCACCACTCATGGTGCTGCTCTCGTTGGTGGTGTGGGGTTACCTACTGGGAATCGCCGGCATGTTCTTTGCCGTTCCGCTCACCATCATCGTGAAGATCGTGCTTGACTCCACCGACGATCTGCGCTCACTCTCCGTGCTGCTGGGCGATGCCGCCAGTGCGCGGGAGATGGAGAAGCGGTGAAGCAATGACGGTCACCGGCGCTCTCAGCGCTTGGGAATCGCTCACGTTGCCTGCTGCAGTGCCTCTGCTTGAGTCGTTGCGCGGTATTGATTCCACACCAGCCGCTGCAGTGATCGAACGCTTACGGCGAACGTGGCCAGCGGAAACGGTCAACGCTGCCATGGAACTTTCCATCGCGCGCTTGCGCGCTCGACCCAAGTTTGCAGAACGCGCCGCAACACTGTGGTGCGATCGCAGCGGAGTAGAAATGTCCAGCTCGCCTGCGACTGCGCGCTGGAAGGCGGCACGCTTCCAACGTGCTGGAGCCACGCGCATTGATGACCTGTGCACCGGTATCGGCGGTGACCTCATGGAACTGGCGCGCGTGGCAGAAACCAGTGGCGTTGACCTTGATCCATTACGCGCATGGATGGCTGCGCGCAACGCCGGCGTCACGGTGCGCACTGCCGATGTACTAACTGATCCCGGCACTGCGCCGTTTGCGCATGCGGATCCGGCGCGCCGTTCGTTTGGAGGCAATCGCATCTTCCGCGCTGCAGATCTGCTGCCGGCACTGGAAACCGTTCGTGAATTGCTGCGTAGCCGCACTGGCTATGCAATCAAACTTGGGCCCGGCATGGATCTAGAAGCAAGCGAACATGCGCCCGGCGATGAACTGGAATTCATCAGTGAATCTGGTCGATTGTTGCAGCAAGTGCTGTGGACAGGTGCGTTGGCACAAGCACCCGGCCAACGCACCGCTTCGCGTGCATGTAGCGGCGCATCAGTGAGTGGCACGCCTGGCGATGCCGCCACTGGCGAGTCGCGCATGTTGAAGATGATGTTCGTTCCGGACCCAGCGCTGGAGCGCGCCAAACTGTTGGGACTCTTTGCCGATCGATTGAACGCCGTGGATGCAGCACCTGGACTGGGAATCTTGACCAGGGATGACTGCGCCCCGCTGTCACCGGACTGCACCGAGTGGTTTGAGCAGTTTGAAGTGGTTGAAGAATTGCCCGCACGTGAGCAAACGGTCGCCGCATGGCTTGCTGAGCGCGGCGCCGGTATTGTCACTGTGCGTACCCGCGGCGCCGCTTGCGACCCGGATGCATGGCAGAAGGCACTGCGTGGTCGCGGCGAAACACCGTGGACGGTCTTTGTACTACGACTGGGATTGCGGCGAATGGCTTACGCCGTTCGACGCGTGAATTCTTGGTGAATGCGGGCGAGTGACGCTTCGGGGGTCATTGCCACGTGCGGCGGAAGCGTTACCGGCGCACTGAATACATGCAGCCCAACAATCGCCTGCAATTTGCGGCGATCAATCGAAACGATGACTTTCGCAAGCTCTGGGTCAAAGTGCGTGCCAGCACACCGTGCAATTTCTTCAAGTGCTGCAGACATCGGACGCGCGCTGCGGTAGGTGCGATTGGTGGTCATTGCATCAAGTGCATCAGCAATGGCAATGAGTCGACCGAGTAGCGGAATCCGCTCACCGGAAATGCCGTGCGGGTAGCCACCGCCCGCGAACCGTTCGTGGTGATGCATGACGCCACACAAGATGTCACTCATCTGCGGGATGCCGCGCAGGATGTCGTGCCCAATCACTGGATGAGCGGCAATCTGCTGGAACTCTTCGTCAGTCAGTTTGCCAGGCTTGCGCAACACCTCTTCACTGACACCAATCTTGCCGATGTCGTGTACCAGACCGCACAGCCGGGCGCGTCCTGCATCGACTTCATTCATCCCAGCATGGGTGGCCAAGAGGTGCGCAAAGTCAGCAACGCGCGCCGAGTGACCGCGCGTGTACGGATCCTTGGCATCAATGGTGCCAATCAAGGCATGCATGGTTCCGTCAAACATGGCGCGCTGCTCTGCTTCAAGCTGAGCATTTACTCGTAGCCGTTCCATGTTTGCAAGCGCAAGTGCTGCCACCGCGGCGACCGATCGGACCAAAGCGGCCACGGGTTCAAGCGGGGTTCGAAATGCGCCACCGTCGGCCAGATACAGCAGCCCAAAGAAGCGATTTCCAAGTTCAACTGGCACACATACCACCCGTGCCAGGCTCAGACGCGCCAAGGTGTGGTGCGCATCCGCGGCTTCGCCAGCGTCGCTGACCACCACTGCACCAAGCCGCGCTCGCGCAAGAACACTTTGACTCAAGCGCACATGACAAGCACGCGGACCGCGCGATGCAACAGCAACCAGCGCACCGTCTGCCGACACCTGTTTCACAAATGCAACTTCAGCAAATCCACTGATGCGCGCGATAGCGTCTATGGCGGCATCGGCAATTGCTTGTTCGTCCTGGGCGGCATGAATCGCTGCGCCAATGGCAAGTACGGCGTCAAGATGCTTCGCTTCCAATGCGGCTGGTGCAAGTGCGTCAATGCGCTCGGTGCTGCGCGGTTGCGCACGGCCAATGATGGTCTGGGATTCCAGTGGCGCCGGACGCTGGAAGTGAAAGTCCATGGGCCCAATTGCAACGCGATCACCTGGCGATAGCGGCCGCGATTGGAACGCCACCAATTGCACGTCATTGACGCGTGTACCGGAAGCGCTTCCATGATCAGTGATGCGCCACGTGCCGCCGCTGACCGGGTCGGGCGTCCACTCAAATGCCGCGTGATCTCGGCTCACTGCTGGATGCGTCAGCACCAATGCATTGGCAGCACCGCGGCCAACGCTGACAATGCCGGGGGCCTGCAAGCGATGACGGACGTCGCCGGTGTCGCTGCGGTGCACAAGCCAATGCTCGTAGGAGGCGTGGGTAGTCACGGAATTGCCATCGGCGCTCAGAATGCCCGACTTTCGTGCAATTCCCAAATTCCTTACTCGGACTACCATTTCCGTCCCGGGCGAGCTTGTAACCCGTTCGTTACGGGAACCAAGCACGCGCATTCATCAGCAGGAGCGACATCATGGCCGGACCCGACACCATCACAATTACCGCCGCAAACTTTCAGTCAGAGGTCCTCGAATCCGCCGTTCCGGTGCTTGTTGATTTCTGGGCCGAGTGGTGTGGCCCGTGCCGCATGCTTGCCCCAACCATTGACCTGGTGGCCACTGAAGTGAAGGGCAAAGCCAAAGTTGGCAAGTTGGATATCGACAGTGCGCAGGAGTTGGCTGTCAGCCTTGGCATTCAATCGATCCCCACGGTGATCCTGTTTAAGAACGGCCAGCCTGCAGGCAAGTGGGTCGGCATTCGTCCCAAGGGCGACTACGTGAACGCGATCACTGCAGCGCAGTGATTGCCCGCGAATCGCGCACTGCACGCTGCCTGTCCACGTGTTATTGATCCAAGCGCCGCGCGCATGTTTCACGCCCGCGGCGCTTGTGCGTCACGAACGCGAGGGTATAATATCCGTTCACTTCGGCACCGACTGGTGTGCCAATCGCTGGGCCTGTAGCTCAATTGGAAGAGCGCTTCCATGGCATGGAAGAGGTCGTCGGTTCGACCCCGATCAGGTCCACTCGCAGCGTAAGAGGCCAGCAATCACTGCTGGCCTCTTGCCGTTTTGGTTGGTATTGAGCCAGTATCGGCCACGCGGGCAGCCGTCGAGCCCATGCATACCGCGCTAGGCTCTTGGTGTGCCAACCACCATCACCGTCATCGAATCCGCGGATACGTTCACGCACGTGCAGATCATCGGGCCGCTCGATATGGCGGGCGTTGGCGCCATCGATCTCAAGCTCACCGCTGCGACTGCTACGCGCCGCAAGCACACCATCCTTGATATGACCGAGGTGCCATTCATGGCGTCCTTGGGCATGGGACTCCTGGTGCAGATCGCTCGGGCACTGACCGCGCGCGAGCAGCGCCTGATTCTGCTGACTCCCAGCGATACCGTGGCGATCGCCATCCGGACTTCACGTCTCGACACCGTGATGCCGATTGCTGAGAGCCTTGAGGCTGCGCACGGTTTGCTGAAGGCGTAATTCCGAAGCGCTCGTCACGTCACCTGCGCCCACCGCCATCGGTGGCGTTCAAGCGCGCGTGTGTTGCCTCCGCCGCGACACGGCATGATCTCCCCGGCTTTACCATCTGTGGATGCAGACTTCGTGCTTCATTGACGGAACGTTCGTACCCGCGCGCTCCGGGCGCACCTTTGCGGTCCACAACCCAGCAACAGACGCAGTGATTGCGCAGGTTGCAGATGGTGATGCGGGCGATGCGCGCGCCGCTATTGACGCAGCGGCGCGCGCGTTTCCTGCGTGGAAGAACATGGCAGCCATCGAGCGCGCCAAGCCATTGCGGCGTTTGGCGGAACTGATGTTGCGCGACGTGGAGCGCCTTGCCGACCTGTGCAGCCAAGAGTGCGGCAAGCCGCTCGCAGAGGCGCGCGTTGAAGTTGCCTACGCGGCGAGCTTTCTTGAGTGGTACGCCGAGGAAGGCAAGCGTGTCTACGGCGAAACGATTCCAGCGAGCGATCCAGGTAAGCGCTTGTTGGTGCTGCGCCAACCATCGGGTGTGGCGGCAGCAATCACCCCATGGAACTTTCCGATCGCCATGGTGACACGAAAGATGGGACCGGCACTTGCTGCTGGTTGCACGCAAGTTGTCAAACCCGCCGAACAGACGCCACTGAGCGCACTGGCGATTGCAGAACTCTCCGTTGAAGCTGGATTCCCTACCGGTGTGTTCAACGTCATCACTGGACTTAATGCGCCTGCCATCGCAGACACATTCTTTGATGGCCTGACCGTTCGCCATGTGAGTTTCACAGGCAGCACAGAAGTTGGTCGAATTCTCTTGGCTAAGAGTGCCGCCAATGTGGTGCGCGTTTCCCTGGAACTTGGCGGACATGCGCCATTCATTGTCTTCAACGACGCGGACCTTGATAAAGCGATTGTTGGCGCCATGGCAAGTAAGTTCCGCAACGCCGGGCAAACCTGTGTGTGCGCCAATCGGTTCTTGGTGCAACGCGGAGTGCATGATGAATTCGTCAAACGGCTGACCACCGCGGTAGCAGCGCTGAAAGTTGGCGATGGCCGTGCGCCGGGCACGCAAGTTGGACCGCTGGTCGACGATGCCGGTATTCGGAAAGCCGAAGCACATGTGGCCGATGCGCTGGCGCACGGTGCACAGGTAACTACTGGTGGCGCCCGTGTCACCGTGCCCGGTGGCACCAACCGATTCATGGCGCCAACCGTTCTCTCCGGCGTGACCCCCACCATGTTGTGCTTCCGCGAGGAAACCTTCGGTCCCATTGCACCGGTGTGCGCATTCGATACCGAGTCCGATGCATTGGCGATCGCCAACGGCACTCCGTACGGGCTCGCGGCCTACCTCTTCACCGCCGACGGTGCACGGATCATGCGTATGGTGGAAGCGCTGCAGTACGGCATCGTTGGAGTCAATGACGCACTACCAGCCACCGCACAGGCGCCGTTCGGTGGCGTAAAGCACAGCGGACTTGGCCGCGAAGGCGGACACCACGGGATCGAGGAGTACCTTGACCTCAAGTACGTGAGTTGGCGAATCAGCTGAGCGGGCTCAGGCGCCTGGCTTCTTGTCTCCGGACCGAACAGCACCGGCGACGCGATCCGTGGCTCGATTTGCTAATTCGGAAATCTTCGCCATCTCCGCCAGGCTGCGAAGGTTGGAGAGTTTGTTCAAGAACCGAATGGCAACAAAGACGCTGAATGCAACAATGCCAAACTGAACCACCGTGTCGATGAACGCGCCGTAAGTGATGGCCACTGCTGCCTGTGCCGCAACACCATCTGCCGCCGCCACTGCTGGCTTGATGACCCACTTCAGGTCAGTGAAATTTACACCGCCAATGGCCCAACCAAGTGGCGGCATGAAGATATCGGTAACGATCGAGTTCACGACCTTGCCAAAGGCGGCACCAAGAATCACACCAACCGCTAGATCGAGTGCGTTGCCCTTGACAGCGAAATCCGTGAATTCTTTGATGAAGCCCATAGGTTGAGTCCTGAGTGTTGCGAAGTGAACGTGCCGAAGAGTAGCCTGAGAAATTGACTTGTGCCGGCGGCGTTCATCAATAAGAGTTCGCCGGAATTGAACCGGGATGCGCTGCCTCAAATGCGCGCACACGCTCGCGACATGACTCCAGTTTTTCTGCAGGAAGCGCTACTGGGTCAGCAGCGTTCCATACTTTGTACAGCTGGCACAACGCCAGTAAACCTGACGAACGACGCTTGGGGTCAATACCGAGCGGCTCAAGTAACACCCATGCCTCTTGCAAGGGCTTCTCTGCCTCGGGGTATCGCTTGGAGGCAGTCAGTGCCCGCCCGAGTGACATGCGCGCAGCAGCACTTATCCATGGATCTTGGCCAGGGACGCCATCGACAATACGAACTGCCTCACGGCCAGCATCAACGGCTTCGGGGAGTTTGTCCTGATCACGCAAGAGACTGGCGAGATTAAGAAATGCAATCCCAGCGTCGGGAGAGTTTCCAAGATCCAACTCCGTCAGGATTTCAATTGCTTCGCGCTGGTACTTCTCGCCTTCCGCAAACTCCTTTTTGGAGCGCTTGATGAGCGCAAGACTGGCAAGAACACTGGCACGATGCGGGTGCTTCATACCGGCAAATCGTTCCACTAAGACCAGTGCTTCGCGGGTGTGTCGCTCCGCATCATCAAACCGGCCAGCACCCCGCTCAATCTGCGAGATGTTGTGAAGATCAAACATTGCCTTATAACTGCCATCTTGACCAAGTTGACGATTGATGGCAATCGCCTCCTCGGCGGCGGCGATTCCTGCATCCATATCACCCATGATGAAGTGCACCACACCTAAATTATTCAGCGCCGACGCCAATTCTTCGGGCGGCGCGCCTGGAACCGATCGAAGGATTCGAACTGCTTCCTCTCCATTTCGCTTGGCGGATTCAATATCCGTGGCTTCGACGCGCTGCGCATCGGCGAGCGTTGAAAGCGATCGACCCCGCAATACGGCATCATCGGCGCGGTCTGCGCAGGCAAGCGCGCGATTGGCCATTTGCACGGCGTCAACACCGCGGTTGGCGATCGCTAGACCAGCAGAGCACTGGATAGCAAGCTTGCACTCCAATGCTGGCATATCCGTGTGGCTTACTTCCAGTGCATCCATGCCGGCGCGGTACTGCAGCACGGCGTCATCCGTTCGACCAATGCCCGTGAAGGCACCGCCGATGGCATAGCGAATCTCTGCCGCTTCGCCCGGCGCCTCGCGCAGCGCTCCCTTATCCAGGTCGGCAACTGCAAGCGCTAACTGTTCGCGCACGGTGACATCTTCGCGCCCACCTTGCGCTGTTGGATCGGCACCTGCAAGAACCCCGGTCATGTACTCCAAGACACGCGCATTCTGATCGGCACGACGTTGCGCATCGGCGCGCGCCACTTCCGCCGCATTGGCTTGACGAACTGAGAATGCCGTGGATCCAAGCAGCGCCAATGTCACCAATGCCGCCACTGCAACGCCACGCCAATGCCGACGCGCAAATCGCAATGCACGACCGAATTGCGAAGGATGCACTGCTAGCGGTGTCTCACCATCGCTCCACCGCTTGAGATCCGCGCGCAGTTCGCCCACGGACTGGTAGCGCTCGCAGGCATCGGCGGCAATCGCTTGCATGCACACCGCATCAAGATCGCTGTCAACCGACCGTGTCGCGGGTGCAAACGCAGACGGTGCCGTTGGTGCAGTACCGCGAATGGCGGCTGCAAGTCCCGCGCGACCATGCGAGCGCAACGCATCCGTACTGCGCGGTAATCGATCGGCAAGCAACTCATAGAGGATCGTTCCCAAGGAGAACACATCACTGCGCGTGTCCGGCGGCGCAGCGTCCGCTTGCTCGGGCGACATGTACTCCGGCGTTCCCACCAAGGCGCCCTCCACCGTGCTGGTGCCTGCGCCCATGAATGCTGCGTCTGCCAATTTAGCTACACCAAAGTCAATGACTCGCGGGCGAACCACGCCGGCATCATCAGCAACAAGCACATTTGCAGGCTTCAAATCACGGTGAATCACACCACGACGGTGTGCGTGCTCGACGGCATCACAGGCATCAGTCACCATGCGAACCCGGCTATGCACACCAAGCGAATGTTCCCGGGCAAAGTCAGTAATCGGAAGACCAGGGACGAATGGCATGGCGAACCACGGACGACCATCGGGCAATTCCCCGGTCTCAAGCATTGCTGCAATCCCGGGGTGATCAAGCGAAGCAACCGCCTGTTGTTCCACACGAAAGCGTGCATGCGCAACGGGCGAAGCGAGCGCATCTCGCAAGATCTTCACAGCAACCAGACGCCGAACCGGATGCTCTTGGCGACCAAGGAATACATCTCCAAATCCACCCGAACCAAGTCGGTGCAACAATACATACCGGCCAGCACTACCGTCGCCGTGCGCCATGGCGTCGCTCAGTTCAACACGCATAGCGCCCATCGCTGCATCCACACGGCCGGCACCTGCCTCAAATGCCGCCACCATCGCCATGGCAGCCGCGCGCTCCGCGGCGCTGACGTCGGCATGCGCCGTCAACCACGCAGCACGCTCTGCTGCGGGAACGTCAAGTGCGGCAAGAAAGAGGTCCTCGACAATCATGGTGCGAGGCGCTGAACTCCCGGTAGGCGAAGAATTGTTCTGAAGTTGCACGGAGAAAGTGTAAGCCGCGGCACGCACCCCCTGCACACACATGTCATCGCTACGATGATTGCCCATACTGTCCCACGAAGCACCGACGGCTACGCCCAAGAACAAGCCCAAGAACAAGCCAAAGAACAAGCCCACAAACATGCCCAAGACCAAGCCAGCCTCCATGTCAAAGCGCACCAAGAAGACCGCATCCACGACGTCCGCGCTACCGCACACCCGTATCGAGTCCGACAGCATGGGCGAGATGCATGTCCACCACGAACTACTGCACGGCGCCACCACGCAGCGCGCTGTGTTGAACTTCCCGGTGAGCGGCCGACCATTGCCGCCGCAAGTGATTGCTTCATATCTGGAACTCAAGCGCGCGTGTGCGCAGGCGAACCTGAAGCTTGGTGAATTGAAGCGTGCGAAAGCAAACGACATTGTTGAATCATGCGAGCGCCTGCTTGAAGACTTTGCGGATCGCCGCGGGCAAGTGATGCGGCACTTTCCGATTGATGTCTTTCAGACTGGTTCCGGCACCAGCACCAACATGAATGTCAATGAGGTGATCGCAAACACCGCCAGTGTCATGCGCGGTAAGGCGATCGGCTCCAAAGAACCGCTGCATCCAAATGATGATGTCAACTACGGGCAGAGTTCAAACGACACATTCCCCACTGCCATGCAAGTGGCTGGCGCGGTTGCCATTCATGAGCAATTGGTGCCCGCACTGAAGCGCTTGCATCGCGCCCTTGATGCCAAGGCCAAGGCGTGGGACAAGCACGTGAAGATCGGTCGCACCCACTTAATGGACGCTACGCCCATCCGCGTCGGCCAAGAATTTGGCGGCTACGCAGCAGCCATTGCCTACGCCGTTGCGCGCGCAGAATTGGCGCGCGACGTTCTCGCGCGCAACCTACCGATCGGTGGCACCGCGGTCGGAACAGGCATCAACGCCAATCCAAAATTCGGTCGCACGGTCAGTGCAATTCTCAGCAAAGAACTGGGCATCACCTTTACTGAAGCAGCCAACCATTTCGAAGCACAGGCCACCCGCGACTGCGTGGTGGAAGCAAGTGGCATGCTCAAGACCATCGCGGTCAGTCTGAGCAAGATCGCCAATGACATTCGCTGGCTTGGTAGTGGGCCACGCTGCGGACTTGGAGAACTCATGCTCCCTGCCACGCAACCCGGCAGCAGCATCATGCCCGGCAAGATCAACCCGGTCATTTGCGAAAGCGTCATGATGGTGGCGTGCCGCGTGGTTGGCAATGACGCGTGCATCACCCTCGGCGGATTCGGCGGCATTGGCAGTCTGTTGGAACTCAATGTTGCCATGCCGATGATCGCTGACAGCCTGTGCGAATCCATTGACTTGCTGGCGAACGCCTGTGACATGTTCCGCGACAAGTGCATCGAAGGCTTGGAACTTCACCCGGATGCTTCAAAGACTGTGGAGCGCAGCCTGATGATGGTCACTAGCCTGGCACCGGTGATCGGCTACGACAACGCCGCCAAGGCCGCCAAGGAGGCGTACAAGAGCGGCGAAACCATCCGCGCGTACGTGCTCCGAAACAAGATGGTGGAGCCGAAGTTGCTCGATCGCTTGCTCGACCCCACCTCGATGACCAAGCCGGGCGGCAAGGGCCCGGGCGGCGGGTAAAGGGCAACATCGGGCCTCTGAAGCTCGTTGGAGCCGGCACTATCGGACGAATTCTGGACCGATCTACGGTTTCGTAGGAATATCGGGCGGCTTCCGTTTGCCCCGGGCCGTTCCGGGGTTACTTTCTTTCTGCTGTGCCTCACGGTTGCGGCTCGTTTCATTACCAGAAGCGGTCATCACGGAAGGAAAGGTCTCGCTATGCGTTTATTCGCAGCGTCAGTCTTGATCATTGTTGCAGCAAGTCCGGCGTTGGCGCAATCAACTCAGATCGCGCAGAATCTGCCGTTCCCAGCCGTATACGACCCCACCAGTGGGTATGACGTTCAAGACGGAACCTTCTCCGACGCGCTGCAGAGTGACGGTAGTTACTTCTACTCGCAGGCGATCGGGCAAAGCTTCAGCGTTGGTAGCGGTCAGTCATCCACCATTACCGATGTCTCGTTCTGGGGTTCATCGGAGTACCTCCAGTCCAGCACTCCGTGGAACCAGACGGTTCTGAGTAGCAACATCATCAGCATGCAGATTGCCATTCTCCGCACTGATACCGGGACTTCAGACTTTCCGATCGTGCACAGTTGGACGATTCAGACCGGGCAATTCTCGCAGGTTCTGACTGGCAATTACACAGCCGAAACATTCAGCCCGGTGTTCCGGCTCTCGACCGTCTTGGCAGGCAACTTCACGCTCAACGCTGGCAACTACATGATCACCATCGGCGGGGTTCTCAATAACCCAGATGGTGATTCATTCGCATGGACTGACGGTCTTGCGGACGGATCCGTGCCCGCTACCCAGGCCTACGCAACAGTTGGCGACACGCCAACCGAATGGGGGACATGGATTCCCATATCCGACGGCACCTCCGGAGCATTTGAACTGAATGGCGTCACCGTACCAGCTCCAGGAGCCGTGGCGCTTCTTGCAATGGCAGGACTGCGCGGACGACGCCGGCGCGGTATGTAACACAACACTCTGAATCTCGGCGCAATGCGTCGATTGATCCCCTCGGGCGCTTGCCGGTCATCGTTTACCACTGGCAGGCGCCCGAGTGTTTTTAGTCAGTATTTCTTGCGTAAAGCAGACCACGCGGCGAGCGCGTGCGCGTGATCACGCACCGCGTGAACCCGGAGAATTGCTGCGCCGTTCGATGCCGCCACCAGCGCCGCACCCACCGATGCAGCATCCCGCTGCGCCGGATCAGGCTCAGCAGTGATGGCACCAAGAAAGCTCTTACGACTTGCTCCTACCAGTACCGGAACACCAAGTTCTGCAAACTCCTGCAGCCGTGCAATCAGTGCTAGGTTCTGCTGCACATCTTTTCCAAATCCAAGACCTGGGTCAACAGCGATACGGTCGCGCGGCATTCCCGCTTTCAGTACTGCTGCCACGCGGGCGCCAAGCCAGTCACGCACGTCATGCACCACATCGGTGTACGTCCGACGAGCGTCGTATTCGGTGCTCCAACGATCGGAGTCTGGAGATGCCAAGCGATGCATGAGAATGATGGCTGCACCCGCAGCACAGGCAACGTCCACGATTTCTGGATCATCAAGCGCGGCGCTCACGTCGTTCACTATGCAGGCGCCAGCGGCGAGCGCTGCGCGCGCCACTTCTGCTCGCGTTGTGTCAATGGAAACTGGGCCAAGCGTTGCCAATGCCGCGATCACTGGCTGAGTGCGTGCAATCTGCTCGGCGATATCCACGCGCGCTGCACCCGGGCGAGTGGACTCACCGCCAACATCCAAGATGCCCGCACCTTCATGAATGCAGCGCTGCCCGTGCGAAATTGCTGCATCGAGTGAAGAATGAACTCCGCCATCACTGAAACTATCCGGCGTGGTGTTCAACACCGCCATCAGTACCGGCGCTGTTTCACTGCCCCATGCAAAGCGGTGCGAGCGCGCCACCAAGACGCCGCCGCCCGCTGTGCTCATTGCCGCGCCTGCGACTTTGCTGCATCAAATGCAACACCAAGTACGCCGGATGGAACCACCACCGCAAACTCCCACGTGGCATCGCGCGACCGGGTCGCCATGGCGATTGGCTCAAGCCCTTCGGGCGCAATCGGCAGCATTTCCACTGCACCACCAGGGATCGATTCCGCTACTTGCCGCGCTGCAGTCAACAGTTGCCCAACACCAATGAAGAGAACCGCATCAGCGTCAGGGACAAGCCATGGTGACATGGCGCGCACCATGCCATTCGTTGCAAGGGTCTTCTTACTATTGGCAGTTGCAGCCAAACATGCGCGATCCAACACATCGGTCCGCTGGCTGTAGGTGACCACCAGCGCGCCGGGTAGCTCGCGTGCAAATCCGTGCAGTCCACGGCTACTCACAATGAATTGCTTGATGAGCCGCTCCATGAAATCACCGCCTGGACCCGTCACCACTTCCTTGACTGCAAAGGCAGAGACGGTTGAGCCATCCTTCAATTGCCGCGCTTCTTCCCAGGTCGGCTCGCTGCGAATGCCGTTGATTTCACCAGTCTGCGACTCGACCCATGACTTGAGCGCGCCCTTGACCGCCGCGGTGTCTTTGGTCACCACTACAAACGACGCGTCATTGAGAATTCCGCCCACTGCAATGCCCAACCGGCTTGGATACGCGGCCGCTTGCACCTGATCGACCTTGTCTTGAACCGTGTCGAGCCACGGCGGCAGAGCCAGGCGCTCACTCCCAGGCACGGTGGCTAAGAACGAACGAACACGCGCGGCTCCACCCATCGCTACCAGGTCGATGCCGGCGGCGCCATAGAAGGCGGCATCGGGAAGCCGACCGAGCAATGCGGTGACGTCCTGCATCTGCGCGGTGCCGGTAGGGATGGCCTTTGCAACATCGCCTTCGGGGTCGAATCGGGCGTAAGCGCGAATTCCAACTGCAAGCGCATCGAAATCGATGGCGAACACGGCGTCGGTCACTTGCGCAAGAATCTGCGCTCCGCGCTCCCGACTCTTGCCAATGGTCTCAAGCGCTGCTGCTGGCGCTGCCTCGGGCTCATTGCCACGCGGCAACATATTGGCAGCGGTGATGTCAAGCTCGCCAGCTTTGCGCGCAAGATCAGCGAGTGACTTCATCACCGGCGCCGATGCCCAAGAGAAACAATCGCTCATACGAATGATTTCCATCCCACGCCTGCCAACGCGTGTGGCCAACGTTGCCGCGAAACCATCCTTGGGCGCCCAAGTGGCGAGCGAGTCAGGCGCATCGGCCACCAAGACGTGGCTTGCGGTCTTTCGAATCCATAACGCGCGGGGCGCAGTGCGCGCGCGCATCGCGCCGGTTCCGAGTTCGGGGGCGTCAATAAACGTTGCGGCAACAAAGGCGTCTGCATCAGTCACCGGAAACGCTGCAATGTTGGTGAAGCCGGTTGCACGTGGCGCGGCCCATGCAACACATGCGCCTCGATCATCAAAGCCCGCACCGATACCAAGTTGCGCTTTCAAGAGGTCGATGGGCCGGCCACCCAGCGCAGCCTCAGCTTTGCCCATTCGATCAATTGCCAACTGCAAATCGTCGCTCGCACCCTTGACGCTTGGAATCACTAGCGCTCCAGCGGCGTCGGCGGGCACCAGACGAAGCGCGTCTTCAAGCGCCCCAGCAAAGGTAGCGGCGGAAACAGACAGCACAGCAAGCACCGCGGTGAGTCGCGGGCGGAGGCAGAATGGAATCAGATGCATGCGATCAGGATACGGGCTTCACAGCCAGGGCTTGCTCGATGGCTTTGCGGAGTTCCTCGCCCGTTGGCTTCACGCCTGAGCCATAGAACGCAACCGGTTTGCCATCCTTGCCAACCACGTACTTGCCGAAGTTCCAGCTTGGCAATTTGCCGGTACCAGCGCTGAGAAACGCATAAATCTCGCTCTGACCTTCCCCGGCTTTGGTCTGCACCTTCGACATCATTGGGAAAGTGACGCTGTACGTCTTTGAGCAGAAATCGCGGATCTCAGAGGCGGAGCCAGGCTCCTGCCCACCAAAGTCATTGCAGGGGAATCCAATCACTACGAGACCCTTGTCTTTGAATTCCTTCCAGACGGTTTCCAATTCCGCGTACTGCGGGGTGTAGCCACATCGGCTCGCCACATTCACCACCAGCACCACCTTGCCCTTGTACATGTCAAGGTCCACGGCGGTGCCATCAAGCGCGGTGGTCTTGAATGAATACAAACTGGTGCCCTTCGCTGCCGCCGGCGGAGCTACGGCCTGACCTGCGCCAAAGCCCGTCAACAAGGAGACAACACCGAGTGCGGACGCGATCATCTTTTTGGTCATGTGGTTCGAATCGTGAGGGGAGAGGGGGAGGAGCGGGATCAGAACGTACTGGGGGCCGTGATTCCGGTGGAAGTCCACGGGCAATCGCCTACACTTCCTTGGATCAGTAGCAATGCGCTCATACTAGGCAGTTCAACCGTGTTCCGATCAGTGCCATCAGCGAGCTGCGCGGCGTACGCCGGTCGGAAGACGGCGGAGGATCGCTACCAAACCTGTTCAAGACGAGTGTAATAACCTTGCAAATTCAGGGCTCGTGAGAAACAAACCGCGACTAGCCGCCGATTATCTAACGATTGCTACGGTTACTCCGTCTGCTACTACTCATATTAAGCAAAGTTCTGATTTCAATCAAGATTCCTTGAGGGGTTCATCCGCGGAATGCGCGTTGTATCCGGGGGAAAGAGTAATTCTCTGACAACGCCATGCGAGCATGAGTAGCACGACCGACCCGAACCCGCGCCCAAAGCACGGCTCCGACCCAAGCGACCACGCTGAGGGCGGTTCAGCCGATCATGTTCCGGCCGAACAAAGTGGGAACCCCAGCGCCGCAGAGGCCCGAGACCAGCTTCCGTCTGAAAACGCTGAATTTCCGATACCCGTGAGCATCTCCATGTTGGTCGCCGACCAATACGGCGCGCTCCGTGCACTGGCCGAACGGCAAGTAAAGGCGGAACGGGCCCGGACCGGCCAACAGACGATCAGTCCGACATCGCTTCTTGGTGAAACGTTCCGGCGTCTCGTCCAACAAGAAACCAAGATCGCCAACTCCGACCACCTGGCTGCCATTGCCACGATGCTCTTTGTCCGCATCATTGCCGATCGCCGTCGTCGAAGACTGACGATCAAGCGCGGTGGAGGCGCCAAGCAGCTGCCCATCGGTGAAGAGCTCGCGGAGAGTGGCGCGCGATCCCCCGCTGAAGAATCCGCCCACATGTCGGATGTGGATGTCCTGCACGACAAGCTTGCTGAACTGGCACAGATTTCGCCACGCCGGGCGGAGGCGCTTTCGCTGCACATGATTGGTGGCATCACTATCCCCAACGTTGCCAAACTACTCAACGTCTCCGTCGCTACCGTGGAACGCGACTTAGCGCTCGCACGCGCGTGGCTTGCTGCGCAGATGCGGTGATGTAATGGGAGATGAGATGAGATGAGATGAGATGAGATGAGAGGAGATGAGGTGCGGTGCGGCGCGGCGCGGTGCGGCGCGGTGCGGTGCGTGCGGCGATACCGTGCCGTGCCGTGCGGCGCGGGGCAGAAACTGCTTACTCCGGAACCGGCCGGAACCGCACTAACGACGACCCACACTCGATCAACTGTGCCGTCTCTTCGTCAGTAAAGGTTCGTTCGCCGATATTCGCAATGCCGAGTGTCCCTACAAGTGCGGCGCCACTTCGGACAGGCACCACGATCGAACCCGCTAGGCCGAGCGAGCGCGCCGCGGGCTGCACTACTCCGGAACCATCGCGGTTCAGGTTGCACCACGAAACTGGCTCGTTCAATTCGGCACAGACCCCCGCCATGCCCTTGCCTATTGGAATGATGCGGATGTGTTCCATGACCGGGGGTGGGATGGCTCCGTGGAACGCTGCCAAGTGAAGCATGCCATCGGTGCCGAGAAAGTGCAGCGTGCCGGTGTGGGCCGCGAACGTTCGAATAACCGCCGCAAGAGCGACGGTGGCGTCCGTTGCCAAGGCGATGTCTGAGGGAATCGTTGTCATAGCAATCTCGCTTGTATCCAAGATGCTGAATCACTCGTGGGCGTGCAGTGCGCGCGCCAACTGCATGGTGGCGTCAAAGTGCGCGCGGACTTCAGTCATGGAATCACCACCAAATTTAGCGAGAAATGCTGCCGCAATTTCAAACGCAACCACGCACTCCATCACCACACTCGCAGCGGCAATGGCACTGACATCACTGCGCTCGTACTGACTCTGTACCGATTCATGCGTGGCAAGGTCAACGCTGGGCATACCGCGCAGGAGCGTCGCTATTGGCTTCATCGTGCCGCGAACCACCACCGGCATACCGTTGGTCATGCCGCCTTCCAGTCCGCCCGCGTTGTTACTGGGGCGAGTGAATCCCAGATGCGATTCGCCGGCCAGTGACCGGTCGTATGCGATTGGGTCATGCACTTGACTGCCGAAATGCCACGCGCAATCGGCACCCATACCGATTTCAACGGCTTTGAATGCTTGAATACCCATGACGGCAGCAGCTAATCGCGAGTCGAGGCGCTCATTCCACTGCACGCATGTACCGAGGCCGGGCGGAACACCCAGGACATGCACCTCAACGCGACCTCCCACGGTGTCCTGTTCCACCTTGGCCTTGTGTATGTGATCGATGATCCGCGCGCCTGTTTCCGAGTCTGGGCAGTACACGTCACTGGCGTCGCGCGCGGCCCGCAGTTCGGGCAATGATTCTGCGTCCACCTCTACGACACAGGTGGCATCGATGGCGCCGCTTACAAACCCAAAGACTTCGATTCCAAATTCGCGCAAGAACACTTGGGCGAGCGCACCCGCTGCAACGCGTGCTGCTGTTTCCCGCGCACTGGCGCGTTCCAGCGTGCCACGACAATCCTGGGTCAACCACTTGAGACTGCCCGCAAGGTCGGCGTGACCGGGCCGCGGGCGAGTGACCGGCGGCGTCTTGACGGCGTCATCAAGCCGGCTGTCCTTGTTGACAATCTCAAGTACCACTGGCGACCCAAGTGTCACGCCGGCGCGCACACCGGTCAACAACCGCACGACATCGGTCTCGATGCGCTGCCTTCCACCACGGCCGTAGCCACCCTGACGGCGCGCGAGTTCCGCATTGATGAATGTGGTGTCGATGGCCAGCCCTGCAGGAAGTCCTTCCACAAACGCCAAGGTTGTTGGTCCGTGAGACTCGCCAGCAGTGCGGTAGGTCAGCATGGATTGCAAGGATATCCACGTTGCCACGTTGAAACGAGATGTGCTGCCGTCCCCATGCGTATGCCATGGGCAATCACTTGCTACACCATGCAGAACATGTCAGTCGATCCACATGAGCATCTCGTTCCCGCTGCCACTACTGCGAGCCACGAAACGCGCGATTTTTCTGAGGTCGCTGCGGTTGAATCACCTGTTCCGCATGGCGCTGAGCGCACTGCACCGCTCGGAATGTTCCGCGACCCGGCGTGGTGCATCGCACTTGCGGCGGTGATTGCGTTGGCGTGGTTCGTACGCGGAACGATGCTTTTTCGTGGCGCGGTGCCGGCAGGAATGGATGCTGGTTACTACGCGGTACAAGCACGGGATTTGCTGGAGCGCGGATCCCTTCGATGGGCCGATGTTCCTATCACCTTTCTGGTTGACGCGGTGGTTGCCAAATGCTTGATGGTCACGCTTGGGTGGGACATCGACACCGCCACTCTCTTTGCCTCCCGCATCGTGGATGCTTTGGCGGAACCGATGGTGGCGATTCCCTTGTTCATCGCGGCGTGGATCTTCGCGGGTGGGAAGCGCAGCATGATTCCGGGGGCTATCGCTGTTGGATTGGCCGTCACCGTGAGCGCTCCACTGCTACGGATGGTTGGTGACTTTGAGAAGCAATCAATGGCGTATGTGTTTATGGCAGGAACATGGATATGCGGATGGATCGCGATGCGGTCGGAAAGTGGACGCGGTGCGAAGCGCTGGTGGGTCGTCGCGGCGTTACTGCTGGTGATGGCGGCGCTTACGCACGCGGGCACATTCGCTGCAACGGCACTTGGTGCAGCGTTGATGCTGGGGGTTCGGGCGGTGCGGGGAGGAGTCGATCGAAGAAAGGTGGTACGCGCGGCGGTCGTACTGATGGCGATCGGAGCGGTGTCATTCGGCGCGGTGTGGTGGCTAGCGCCGGGCAAGGCGACAGCGATCATGAAGTTGCCGATCACCCTCATCACCCCCGAACAAATTGGTCCGGGAGGACCGGGACGATTTTCGCGCGAAAGCGACCAAGAAATTGGTCCGGGGGGATCGGGACGAATTTTCATGGGTGAAGGAGGCGCACGCGGTCCAGGGGGGTCGGGAGGACCGGGAGGACCGGGAGGACCGGGAGGACCGGGAGGACCGGGAGGATTATTGATGGGGGCGGTTTGGATCGGGGCTGTGCTGCTCGGGACTGCACTCCTCGCGCGGGCCACGCGATCACTCACGCGAACAGTCGCCGATGAAGCACTCGTGATTGGCATGTTCTTTACAGCTGCATGCCTCGTCTGCCCCATCTTCAGCGGAGATCACATGATGCGACTTGCGCTGATGGTGCCCGTACCAATGGCATGCATAGCGGTGTACTTACTTTGTACAAGCAGACGACCCGTGATTCGAATTGTGCAGTGGTCCGTATCAGCCGTCGCAGCAGTATTCCTTGTTGTCAGTGCCACCAACCACATGCATGGGCGGCTCATGGAAACCATCAGTGATGAGGGCTATGCGGACCTACGTTCGTGGCGCACAGAACTGATCCCCGGTGATCAAGCGGTCGTTGCGGCTCGGCATGGATTGGAATTCTGGGCGGCGTTTGCAATGGATACACACGGGCGCTGGGGCACACTCAAGGACTCGGACTTCGATCAGTACGAACGCCTCTATGTGTTAGAAACACGGCGCGGACCGAACGGGCCACGCGGTGGTCCTGGCCCGAGGCCTGGTGCTGGCGCTGATCGTGGGCCCGGCCCCGGTCGTGGACCTGGTCGCGGTCCTGGCCCCGGTCGCGGTCCCGGCCGCGGCCCTGGTCGCGGACGAGACCCAATGGCCGATCCGGTCATTCCGGCGGAAGCACTCATCGTGAAACAGTCCGATCAGTTCACGCTGTGGGAAGTTCCAAAGTCAGCGCGCGAATCGTTCAGCGCCGGCCCAGACAGCATGGGCCGCACTCGCCCCGCGGAGCAGTAAACCGCCTGTTTCGCCACGGATGTGTGACTTACTCTCAATCCGTATGCCACAAGCGGAACTGTCTCTCCGCCTGCTTGGTGAACATGACCCAACCATCAACCGTGCGCGCGCCGCATGAGCGCGCATAAACAAGGAGTGGCGTCTCAAGCGGTGCATACACGGTATCCATGACCGTAACGCTGTCATCAAGATGAACATCGCCAGCGAGTGGATTGCCCTGTGGGTCCGATCCGCCTTGCATACCCACCGGCGTGCAATTGACAAATGCATGAAAGCCGCCACTGCCGAGTTCTGCAGTTCGCCCTGCAATGATCGATCCTGCAACCGCATCGCTATTGCCAAGCCCGCCTGCCGCGTTGCGTGCCTGCGCAGCAGCTTCTTGCAACTGCGCACACATCCGACGCGCCCGATCTTCATTGCGGTTGAAGACCACCACCTGCGCGCCCTCATCCGCTAGTCCAACAGCAACCGCACGAGCAACCCCACCAGCACCAAGTACGGCAATGCGTTTCCCGCGCAGCGCCGCGCGTTCGATCCCCATACCGTACGTCAGCGCATCCACTGCAGCAGGCGCGTCAGTATTAGCGCAATGCAACGCACCTGCTGCATTCAGATACAGCGTGTTTGCTGCACCAATGCGTGCCGCAAGCGCCTCGACGTAACCGCCCTGCTCAGTCACAAATCGCACCAAGTGCTCCTTGTGGGGAATCGTCACACACGCACCACGGAAGTCAAGCGGCGCAAATGCCAACAGCTCCGCAACGGTCGCCTTGAAATGTTCATACTCCGGCGGAATTGGCATCGGAAGCAGCACTGCATTACGCCCAGCCGCCCGAAACCATTCGTTGTGCACGTGCGGACTCCGCGAGTGACTGACCGGCCAACCGATCACGCCAAAGACACGCGTGGCTGAATCAATGCTCCGAAACCCGTACAGATTGACCATGTCCTGCACCGAAACTTGCCCCGGCGCTGTCCCAGCTGCGTTTGCTGCGGCGCGCTGTGCATCGGAATCACTCCCTGCATGTGCGAAGGTAAGAAATGCGCCAAACTTCGGCGCAAGAACGCGGCTCATCAGCCCAGGTTCGCCCATGCACAACACCACTGCTGGCTTCACGCGTGTGGCGAGCAACTCGAAGGCTTCAATGTTGTCGCGCACACTGCGCGCACGCCATGCGACCTTTGCCACGGCGCACGCGTCCGCCTCCGCCATGGCCGTCCACTGACGAAGCAGTGCCGCGGGGCGGCCTTCAAAGTCATGCGCGCTCAAGATCAATCGCGTGCCCACCGTACGCACTTGGCCAGGGTGTTCGACACAGAGTTCCAATTTTTGTCGCACATTCGCGCTGCGCTGCAGATCCGCGAGTTCAAAGTCAATGTAGGTGGGCGCCACTTCGCCGCTCGCGGTGCAAAGTGCCTCTAAAAAACTGACGCGATCCGTTTCGTCACCACGCCACTCGCCGCCCTCACGAGCGCCACGGATAGTCACGATGCACGGCACCGGCGATTCACGCACCAAGGTCCGCACATGGCGCAATGCGTCCTCACATTCTGCCAACGCGTCGACGCGCCATTCCACCATGTCAGCACCATGCTCAACTGCACGACGCGCATCGGCAAGCGCAACGTGGATCTCATCGGGGGCTTCAACGGAAATTGACACGCAAAGGTGAGTCACGGGCGGAATCCTACGGCGTGCGGCGTTGGCAGTTACGATTCCACCCAATGACCGACGAGATTGCCGAAGAGGCCTACCAGTTCATGCGCGCGCACCTGTACGGAAAGATTCGCTTCGGCGAGGATCGTGTGGATATTCGCGTGGCGCCAACCGCCAGTGGCCACTTGGTGGCTTCAGTCATGGTGGCTATGTTGCGCTCGGTAGACACCGTGTTGGAGCTGCCTGACGACAGTGATGACGCGCTGGTCTTACAAGTGACCCTTGAGCAGATTGACGAGAATGGCCCGGATGGCGCCATCTGCGATCGCTGGTGCATCTATCACGGCGAGCCGCCAGATGTCCGATGGGCGCGCATGCAAATCGATGCCGCACGATTCAAGGGCTACTTCATCGATGGCCAAGCGCTCATGCGCGAGAATCCGTTTGCATCTCAAGAGGGCGCGCTCTGCAAGGAACTCAATAGCTCTTGCCAAGAGTTGGTGATTCGCGCGGCACGAGCATCCGGTGAACACCTACTCATTGACCCAAAGGTGGTTGGTGTCGACCCATGGGGCATTGATGCGCGCGCCCAACTCGGAATTGCACGAATTTCAGCCAATCCAGCCCTTGCGTCTGCAAACAACGTCAAACCGTGGCTGACAGAACAAGCCGCTGGGTGAGGGCTTCGCGCGCCGTACGCGCCCGCTTAGACTGATCGTTCATCAATTCGATGTCCACGAAGGAAACTACCGATGGCCCAAGGAATGTCCGGCAATCTGAACCACGCGATGATTGATGGGCCGCAAGGCAAAGCGGCTCAGGAGTACGCCAACCAATTTGGTGCGCCTGGCTTCCACGACATTACCAAGGCGTACATCGGACAGAATTACGGTGGGTATACGGCGGAGAACCAGGAAACATGGCGGGTTCTCTACGACCGGCAAATGCTGTACTTGGCAAACAATGCCAGCGAGGTTTACCTCCACGGCGCACGCAGCATTAACCTCGTTCGTGACCACATCCCTTACCTTGAGGGACCGCAGTCGGTGAACACGTTCTTGATGCCACTCACTGGTTGGCAGAGCAAGGCTGTTCCTGGCTATTTGCCGGCCAAGGCATTCTTTGCGTGCCTTGCTCGCCGCGAATTCCCGACCACCATCGTGATTCGTTCGCGCGAATCTATTGACTACTTACCTGAGCCAGACATCTTCCATGACATCTTTGGACATGTCCCGTTGCATGCAGACCCCATCTTTGCCGACTTCCTGCAGACCTATGGCAAGGCTGCGGTCAGCACTGATGATCCGCACCACACCGAACGCCTTGCGCGTCTCTTCTGGTTCACCGTGGAGTTTGGTCTGATCCGCGAAGGCGGGCGGAATCGACTGTATGGAAGTGGACTGATTTCCAGTCCCGGCGAAAGTGCGCACGCCCTCGACTCCAAGGATGTCGACCGCCGTCCGTTCGACCTTGAGACGGTCTGCAACACGTCGTTTGAAATCGATCATTACCAGCCGATTCTCTATGTTCTGGAGAGCTTCGACCAACTGCGTGATGCCATGAACACCTACGCGCAGCGACTTCTGGACCCAGCGCGTCGACCCGTGAACGCCTAAGTAGCGCGAACGTCACCGCTACACTCCGCGCAATGCGCCGCACCCTGAATTCCTGTCCGTTGTGGGCACCTGTGACTGCATCCATCGCGGGACTACTCGGCGGCTGCGCCGTTGGGCCGAACTATCAGGCGCCGCAGGTTCCGGTGGAGCCACAATTCACTGCCAAGACGAACAACGCTCTCGCGGTCACCGAACCGATCAGCGAGCGCTGGTGGCAAAATTTCAATGACCCAGTACTGAACGAATTGGTGTCGCGCGCCGACATGCAGAACATCGATCTGCGCCGCACACTGCTTGCTCTTGAAGAGTACCGCGCGCAATACACCATCGATTTTTCCAAGCTGTTCCCGGAAATGGATACTGGCCTCGGGTACAGCCGCCGACGGATCAACGGTAACGCGATAGGAATTCAGAACTCTGATGCCCTGCAACAGAGCTTCAGCAATTGGGAATGGAACATCGCTTCTGCTGCTTGGGAAATTGACGTGTGGGGCGCGGTGCGACGACAGATCGAAGCCGGCGTATCGCGCGTACAGATGAGTGCCGCCGGTTACCGCGCCGCGTTAGTAAGTATTCGCGCGGAGGCTGCCCAGGCGTACGTCACCATTCGGCAACTGCAAGCACAACGCAAGGCATACAGGGACCTTGCCCAGGGCTACGGAAAGTTGGTCGGCGCGATCGAGAAAAAAGTGCGCTATCAGGCCGGTTCGAAGGTGGAACTTGGCGAGGTGCGATCACGTCAGTCATCGGCATTGGCCGAGTCATTGCGCTTTGACGGGATGATCGCCAAACAGCTTTCCGGCCTGTGCATTTTGTTAGCAGAAACGCCCGAGCGCATTCGTGCATTAGTTGAAACCGACGGCAAAGTGCCCACGGTGGACATGCCCATCGCTGTGGGAATTCCCTCGACACTACTCATGCGTCGCCCGGATGTTCAAGCTGCCGAACGCAACTTTCAAGCTGCCACTGCTGAAATCGGCGTCGCGGAAGCGGGCTACTTGCCACGCTTTACATTCACTGGCAACTTCATCATTCAGACTCCGAATTTCAGTGACTTGGGGGATGTCAACACGAACATGACCTACGGATTCACACCCGCGGTCAGTTGGAATTTCATGAACATCCTGACCGGCGCAGCCGAAGCGCGCGTCAAGCAAGCCAAGGCGCGCTCTGCGGATGCCCTGCTGCAATACCAACTCGCGGTGGTGACTGCGGTCAACCAAGTGGAGTCTTCGATTACTTCGTTTACAGCAGCACGTGCCGTGCGCAGCAACTTCTCGGATAGCGCCCGCGAAATCGGCGCGTCTTATGACTTGGCGTTCATGCAATACAACGCCGGCACTATTGACATTTCGCGTCTCATTGAATTCCTTCAGGCTTCAGTACTGGCGCGCAATGGACTCGCACAAGCAGAGGGGCTCGTGGCGCAAGACTGCGTTGAGTTGTACCGATCGCTCGGTGGTGGCTGGGAGAACAGCCCAATGCCCAGCGCTGTCGAGGATGTGAAGCGATTCAATCCCACCCCAACCGCAAACGACTTCTTGGCACCAAGCAGTGCAACTGCAAGTCAGTCCAACGGCTAAGCACACATTATGACTATCAAGAACACTGGATTTATTGCAGCAATCATGCTTGTCTCCGCTGTAAGTAGCGCTTGCTCGCGCGCGCCACAAGGCCCAGCCGCAATGCCACCCTCGCCAGTGCGCACCGTCAAGCCAACGGTCAGCGATGTGCCAATCCACCGCGAATACCCGGGCATGACCATGAGCGTTCGCACTGTTGACATCATTCCCCGCGTGAGCGGCTGGATCGACACGCAAGGCTTCACCAATGGCCAGGCAGTCAACGAAGGACAGATGTTGTACGTGATTGATCCGCGCCCGTACCGCGTGATGGTGGAAAAAGCGAAAGCAGATATTGCGGTTGTAGAGGCGGAACTGAAGAACGCCAGTGACAAAGTAGTGCGTAACCGCCCGCTCGTTGAGGTTTCGGCAATTTCGCAAGAGGCATTCGATCAAATGCTTGCCAACCAGCGGACCGCGGAGGCCAATCTTGATGCAAAGCACGCCGCTCTTGACGAAGCGAACCTCAATCTTTCCTTTACGCGGATTGCAAGCCCTGTCACGGGCCAGGTCAGTGCAACCAACAAGTACGCCGGTACCTCCGTCACTCCACAGGAAACACTGGTGACTGTTCGGCAAATGGATCCGCTGTGGGTTGAGTTTGAGCCCACCGACTCGGATATCCCCGCACTGCGTCGTATGCAGCTTGCTGGCGACGGAACCACGCAAGCCGCACTACCGAGCGGTACCTGGAAGCGCTCCGGCAAGGTGGTATTCATTGACAATTCAGTGAACCGCGAGACCTCCACCATTCGAACGCGGATTGAAGTACCCAATGCGGACTTGGTCATGGCGCCGGGCGCGTATGTCACTGTGAAACTCCAGGTGGATGAGTTGAAAAATGCGGTTTCCATACCGGAAAATGCACTGACGTATCAAACCGCTGCCGCCACTGTGTGGGTCGTCGACGCCGAAGGCAAGGCGCATCAGAAGGTGGTGACCACGGGTCCGCGCGGTGGAGCGGGCATCGTCATTGCCGATGGGCTTGGCGCGGATGAGACGGTGGTGATTGAAGGCATGCAGAAGCTCCGCGATGGGACTCAAACCGTTCCGCCCGAAGTCATGTTGCAGGCCGTGGAAGCGAAGATTGAGAAGCGCATGGGTAAGGCTGCCGAATGATCGAATTCTTTATTAAGCGCCCCATCTTTGCAACGGTCATCGCGTTGCTCATGGTGATCGCGGGCGGGCTTGCGATGACCATCATGCCGGTCTCGCAGTTTCCGCCGATCACTCCACCGACTGTCCAGGTGTCCGCGTTCTATCCCGGCGCTTCCGCGGAGACAACCTCCGACGTAGTCACTCGCCTGCTTGAACGACAAATCAACGGCGTGCCCGGCATGATTTACATGTCGAGCAATTCCGTGAACGGCGGAAACGCGGTCATCACCGTCACCTTCGATGTCGGATACGACCTCTCCATCGGCACGGTCGATGTGCAGAACTACGCCCAGACTGCTATCCCGCAGTTGCCACCGGAAGTTCAACGCCAAGGCATTTCTGTCCGCAAGCAGTCCACCGACTTTGTGCAGGTGGTTGGCCTGCGTTCGCCAAAGGGCACGTACAACGCTGATTTTCTGGCCAATTACGCTGACATCAATATCGTGCAGACGCTGCAGCGCATCCCGGGTGTTGCTCAGGTTTCTAACTTTGGACTGCGCCAGTATTCCATGCGCATCTGGATGGATACGCAGAAGTTGGCAGCGCTTGGTATCGAACCACAGACCGTCTACAAAGCGATCGATGAGCAGAATCGCCAAGCAGTTGGTGGACAAACTGGTGCATCGCCTACGACTTCCGTGATGCCTGCATTCACCATGCAGGTGAATACCCTTGGCCGCCTTGAGCAGGTCAAGGAGTTTGAACAGATCGTGGTACGCAGTGGTAAAAACGGAACCGTGCTCCTGAAGGATGTTGCACGCGTTGAGCTTGGTGCTGCTAGTTACGCCACCGTTGGCAAGCAAGATGGCGAGGCGAGTGGACTGTTGGGTGTATTCCAACTTCCCGGATCGAACGCATTTGAGATTGCCAAAGGCGTCACCGCAGCGATGGAGTCACTCAAGAAGGACTTCCCGGAAGATGTCGATTACCGGATCAATTACGACACTACTAAGTTCGTCAAGGCATCGATCGAGGAAGTAGTCACAACTTTCTGGGAAGCCGCGCTTCTTGTACTGATCATCATCTACGTCTTCTTGCAGAGTTTCCGCACAACGATCATCCCCATGATCGCCATTCCGGTGTCGATCATCGGCACATTCGCCATCATGTTGGGGCTGGGATTCTCGATCAACACCCTGACGCTGCTTGGCCTGGTGCTCTCCATTGGCATCGTGGTGGACGACGCCATCGTGGTGGTAGAGAACGTTGAGCGCAAGTTCGAAGCGGGTGAAACTGATCCATACCGAGCGGCCAGTGCGGCAATGAAGGAAGTGGCTGGTCCAATTGTGGCCACCACACTTTCGCTCGCAGCGGTCTTTGTTCCGGCATCACTGATGCCCGGGGTCACTGGCCAGTTGTATAACCAATTTGCCATGACCATTGCCATATCGGTGATCCTGTCTGGCATTAACTCACTGACACTCAGCCCCGCTCTTGCCGCCATCTTCCTCCGCCCCCGCAAGATGGCCGAGCGCGGATTCTTTGGCGCTTTCAATCGACAATTTACACGTGTTGAATTGACATACGAGGCGACCGTTGGTTGGCTCGTTCGGCGCTGGGTGGTTGCCGGTGTCATATTTCTGGCAGCGATTGTGGCCTCACTATGGCTGGTGATCAACGCGCCGACGGCGTTCGTGCCTGACGAAGACAATGGGTACTTCTTTGTTGCTTATCAGTTGCCCGCTGGTTCCCCACTGGAGCGCACCAATGCCGTCGCCGCTGAAGCGCGCAAGATCGTTGCTGCACAGCCGGAGGTAGACACGATCATTGAGATCAACGGTCTGAATTTTCTATCCAATGCGCCGCAGTCCAACAGCGGTGTACTCATTCCGGTACTCAAGCCGTGGTCGGAACGCACCGGCAGAGCGCAAAGCACCACTGCCATCGTGCAACGATTGCAGCCACTGCTCTGGACCATTCCAGGGGCAATGGCATTTCCATTCAATCCGCCATCCATCCCCGGGTTGGGAACGGTTGGTGGATTCCAACTGCAGTTGATTGACCGAGCAGGCCTTGGAACCGACGCGCTATACGCCGCGGCAATGAATGTTGTGGCCGAAGCACGCAACCATCCGGACAAACTGCTGGGCGTTTCTACCTTCTTCCAGAAGGACGTTCCGCAAGTTTGGCTTGATATTGACCGCGCTAAGTTGCAGCGTCTAGGTGTGACGGTTGCTGACGCATTCTCGGTATTGCAGCTGAATTTCGGCAGCGCTTACGTCAACCAGTTCAATCGATTCAATCAGGTGTATCAGGTGTACGTGCAAGCGGACGCGCGCTACCGCATGGCGCCGGAGGATCTTGGCAAGCTGTATGTGATCAACCGCGATCGAGAGATGATTCCGTTCTCCGCGTTCGCGCATGAACGCACTACGACCGGTCCGGACAACCTGACTCACTACAACGTCACCGACACCATTGCCATCAATGGCGCGGGCGCTCCCGGTGTCAGTTCCGGTGTTGCCACGGCTTTCATGGAAGAGATTTGCGACAAGGTCCTCCCGCAGGGCATGACCTATGAGTGGACGGGCATCGTCTATCAAGAGCGCACTTCGTCGAACGCTGCTCCCATCGTCTTCACGTTGGCGATCATTACGGTGTTCCTGTTCTTGGCTGCACAGTACGAAAGCTGGACGCTTCCGATTCTGGTGGTGATCGCCATTCCGTTTGCTGCGCTCGGCGCCGTGGGCGGTCTCCGCATTGCAGGTATGCCGCTTGATATCTATGCGCAGATCGGGTTGGTGATGCTCATTGGACTGGCGGCAAAGAATGCCATCTTGATCGTGGAGTTTGCCAAGGAGGCCACAGAGCGCGGCCGTTCGCCGGTGCAAGCTGCCATGGATGCGGCGCGCCTACGCCTGCGGCCGATCTTGATGACTGCACTCAGCTTCATCTTGGGTGTGGTGCCCTTGGTGATCGCCACCGGAGCTGGTGCGAACGCACGTCGATCGATCGGCGTGACGGTCATGGTTGGACTGGCGGTGTCGACGCTCCTGTCCTTGGTGATTGTGCCAGTCTTCTATGCACTGCTGGTAGTCATTCGTGACCGCGTGTGGGGGCCTGATGAGCCGGACGCCGAGCAGCCCGCCAAGTAACCTTCGCGACATGAGCACCGCCGCTGCAGCGCCAACTATCACGCACGCTGAATTCCGCGCCCGACGCGACCGGCTACTGGCTGAACTTGGCCAGTCGGCAGGATTAGTCCTCGCTGGCGATGCGGATCCATCGCTGCACCATCCATGGAAACCGCATGCCCACTTTGAGTACCTCACCGGCGTCACCGATGAGCCCGGGGCCATGCTCTTCCTCGATCCCACCAATCCAGTGCCAGCCAAGCGCGCCACGTTGCTGCTTCGGCCGCTCAATCCGGAAGTAGAGAAGTGGGACGGCTTCCGCGATGAGTTGGGCGGCGCGCTCCGAACCCGCCTTGGTATCGACACGGTCCTTCGCACTGGAATGCTCAGCAGACTGCTCTTGGAGGCAACGCGCCGCACTCGCTCGCTTGCGTGCTTGATGCCACTTGCTGCTTGGAATTCGCCGGTATCTGCAGACCTGGCCATCCTGCGCGCGCAAGCTGAGCGTGTCCCCGGAACGCAAATCACTGATCGCAGCGATCTCCTCATGAAGATGCGCGCCGCGAAGAGCGCGGCAGAAATTGCCTGTATCCGTGAAGCTGGCCGAATTACCGCTACAGGCTTCGCTGCCGCCATGAAATCCATGCGCGCTGGCATGAATGAGTTTGATCTGCAGGAAGCCGTGGAACACGCGTACCGCAGCAACGGCGCGCGGGAGTTGGCCTTCCGCACCATCGCCGGTGGCGGGTTCAACGCCACCGTCCTGCACTACCACGCCAACGATCACGCACTCATGGCTGGCGAGTTGGTGGTTCTTGATAGTGGGGCAAAGTTTGCGGGCTACTCAGCCGACGTCACCCGGACGCTGCCGGTTTCTGGAACATTCACCCCGCGTCAACGCGAACTCTATGACTTGGTGCTCCGCTCCCAGGCCGCCGCGATCAACGCGGTGAAACCAGGAGCCACGCTCGCTGAGATCGATGCCGCTGGGCGCAAGGTCATTGTGGATGCCGGCTACGGCGACGCATTCATCCACGGAATGGGCCACCATTTAGGCTTGGAAACACACGATGCTTCTCCTGATGCACCCCTAGAAATCGGCGCCGTCATCACCATTGAGCCAGGCATCTACCTGCCCAAGGAATCCGTTGGTATCCGGATCGAAGACGATGTGGCCGTGACCGCTACGGGTCACGAGGTGCTCACCCCATCCATCCCCCGAAGTGCCGACGATGTGGAACGGGCGATGGCGCGCTAATCAAGCGCCACGAATTTCGCGCCGCTTGTGTTCAAACTTGGCTTAGACCGCCAAGGAGTTCACCAAAACCACATCAGTGCAGCCGATGATTCGGATGGGAGATCGCATGGATCGCGCCTCCTGCCGCGGCCGGGCTCCGGTCGGTGACTGAAGGAGGGCTCTTGATGTTCGCCTACCGCACCGTATTTGTCAGCGATGTTCACTTAGGGTTCCGCGGCGCGCGCGCCGAGGAGTTTGCTGCGTTCCTCAAGCGTATCCAGTGTGAGCGCCTGTACTTGGTGGGCGACATTGTTGATATGTGGGCACTTCGGCAGCGCTGGACGTGGCCATTGACGCACAATCAAGTGGTGCGGCGCCTTCTCAAGTTGGCCCGCCATGGAACAAAGGTGATTTACATACCGGGCAATCATGATGATTCCCTCCGCCCGTATGCGGGCATGGAACTTGCAGGAATTCGAATTGCTAAACAAGCGGTGCACCGCCTCGCTGACGGTCGCCAGCTCTTAGTGTGCCACGGCGATGAATTCGATCTGGTCGTGCAACACTCCAAATTGCTTTCCATGTTGGGTACGTATGGATATGACTATCTGGTGCAACTCAACCGCGTGGTCAACGGCATCCGCTCATGCCTTGGCCTGGGGCGCTGGTCATTCTCACAGACCATCAAGAAGCAGGTGAAGAGTGCCTGCACTTTCATCTCCAAGTTTGAAGAGGTGCTCGCCGACGAGGCACGACGCCGCTCACTTGATGGCGTGATTTGCGGGCATATCCATGAGCCGCGGATCGACCGTCGCGCGGATGGCCTGACCTACGCCAACTGCGGCGATTGGATCGAGCGCGCGTCCGCGCTGGTTGAACATGCTGACGGCCGTTTAGAAATCATTGACGTCGAGGCACTCCTGCGCGAGACCGGATGGAAGCCAGACCCCACCGAGCACCCGGAGCATCTCAGTATTCCAGAAGTTGCCGTAGACGAGGAAGGCGTTCATGCGCACTGAACAACGAAACGTGGTGCCTCGCCTGATGAATGTGGCGTTCTGCAGCAGCTCAGTTGGATGCGGGCATACCCGCGCATCAGTAGCCATTCACGATGCGCTCCGCGCTCGGGGGCAACTTTCTGAAGCCACCTTCATAGAAGCACTGGAACACGCGCCACGCTGGTTCAGCACGGTGTATCGCGATGGCTACCTGCGCGCCATTCGCCACGCTCCGCGCGTGGTCGGCGCGATTTACAACAGTACGGATATTCCGCGCCGCGATCGCCGACCGCTCGGGCCAGCGCTCGATCGCTTTGAAGATCGCATCATGGCAAATTTCCGCGCGCACCCCGGACTGCATGCTGCGGATGTCGTGGTGTCCACGCACTTTCTAACGAGCGCGCTGCTCGGCCGCATGCGACTACGAGGCGAACTTCAAGCGCCCGTAGTAACCGTCGTGACCGACGAACATCCACACGCCGTATGGCTGCACCGCGGCGTCGACCTGACGTGCGTTGCCAGCCGAGCCGCTCGTACCGCAGCGATCGCAGGCGGTATGGATCCAGCCCGAGTGGAGATCACCGGCATTCCCATCGATCCACGTTTCTGCATGACCCATCAGCGCTCGTTCGCGGTGACCGCACAACGACGGCCGATGATCTTGGTCTGCGGTGGCGGGCACGGACTTGGCGATATTCCAGCAGTGGTTCGATCACTGCTTGGCACATCGTTGCACTGCACCATTGTTGTCGTATGCGGCAAGAACGCTGCCTTGGAGGTAGCGATGCGTGCACTGCAATCGTCAGGCAATGCGGAAAGCGCCAGTGGCCCCGAATTGCGCGTGCTCGGCTACACCAATGCCATGCACGAACTGATGGCCGCCGCCGATCTCATGGTGGGCAAACCCGGCGGCCTCACTACTACCGAGGCCCGCGCCGTGGGGCTCCCCATGGTGCTGTTGCAGCCAATTCCAGGCCAAGAAGAGCGAAACGCAGACATGTTGGTGTCTCTCGGCGCTGCTGTTCGCGCGCAGCGTGCCAATGATGCTGGACCGGCTGTTGCCGCCATCATCAGTGACCCCGCGCGTCTCCGAAGCATGCGGATCGCCGCAAGTGCTGCGGGAAATCCAAGAGCCGCGTTTGACGTGGCTGCCGGCATCAGCGCACTGCTTGCGCAAGGGAACCAAGGCGAACGCTCAGACCGGCTGCTTGGACGACCAGCCGCATAAACGGCTGTAGCCCGCCGCATCGGGTCAACTCAATCCGGTCGCGAACCGCTTAAAGCCATCACCATGGTTTAAATCACCGAATCATGAGTAGCAAGGTTGTGCGCCGGAGCAGTATTCAACTGCACCAACTTAGCACCCTGCACTTCCTTGGCAGCGTCCGGATCAACATAATCGCTGTGGCAATTCGCCTTTCCTTCTTCAGCACCCACTGCCTTGCGGGTCTTTGACGCCAGTTTGTGAATCTCATCAGGGCTCAAGACTCCACGCTTGGCAAGAATCTCTTGTTGCTCCACGCTGAGGGCCGCGCTCTGCACCGGCTTGCCGCGCTGATACTCCTCATCCTTACCGCTCGCAAATTCTTGGATCTCCTTGCTGATGCGCACACTGCACCAGTCATGACCACACATGGCGCAGAAATCCGTATCAACATCAAGGTCCTCATCGTGGTACGCACGAGCGGTGTCTGGGTCAAAGCTCAATTCAAAGTGCTTCTCCCAGTTCAATGCTGCGCGCGCCTTGGTGAGTTCATCGTCGCGGTCACGCGCGCCCGGAATACCAAGCGCTACATCCGCTGCATGAGCTGCGATTTTGTAAGCAATACAACCCTGTTTGACGTCATCTTTCTTAGGAAGCCCCAAGTGTTCCTTGGGCGTCACGTAGCACAACATGCTGGCTCCGTGATAGCCCGCGGCGGTGGCACCAATGCAACTGGTAATGTGGTCGTAGCCCGGAAAGATGTCCGTGACCAGCGGCCCAAGAACATAGAACGGCGCGCCGTGACACAACGTGCGCTGCAATTTCATGTTGAATTCAATCTGATCGAACGGCACGTGCCCCGGGCCTTCAACCATCACTTGCACGCCCATCCGCCAGGCGCGCTCAGTCAGCTCGCCGATCGTTTCCAGCTCCGACAACTGTGCGCGGTCCGTGGCATCAGCCAATCCACCGGGACGAAGGCCATCGCCAATTGAGAAAGTCACATCGTGGCGACGCAACACTTCGCAAATTCGCTCCCACCCGTCGTACATCGGATTCTGTTTGTTGTTCACCAGCATCCACTTGGCGAGCAGTGATCCACCGCGACTCACAATTCCAATCAATCGGCGCTTGATGAACGGCAAATGTTCGCGCAAGACGCCCGCGTGAATGGTGAAGTAGTCAACGCCTTGGCGCGCCTGGTGCTCCAAAGTTTCCAGAATCATTGACTCATCCAGGTCCTCAAGCTTGCGCCCGATGATCATTGAATAGATTGGCACAGTGCCAATCGGTACGGTGCTGTTGCGAATGAGGGCGTCGCGACATTCGTCCAAATTGCCGCCGGTGGATAGGTCCATGACCGTATCCGCGCCCCATTTTTCAGCCCATTTCAACTTTTCTACTTCTTCATGCGTGCCACTGGAGACCGGCGACGCGCCCATGTTGGCATTGATCTTGGTCTTGGAAGCGCGCCCAATAGCCATTGGGTCAAGCCCATACCCAAGGTGGGTAATGTTGGCAGGGATCACCATGCGACCAGCAGCGATCTCGTCGCGCACTTGTAGGGCAGTGAGGTGTGACTCACGCTCCGCAACGCGCGTCATCTGCGCCGTGATAACGCCAAGTCGCGCGCTCTCAAGTTGCGTCACCGCAACAAAGCCCTTGGGATAGACCACGCGCATCCACTCGCCGCGCGCACTGACAAATTCCACTGCGCAGTGTGCAGGACCATGACTGCTGTCCTGATGACTACTGGTTGGTGCTGCAGGCAATCGCACGCATGACCATCCCGTTGGCAGAAAGTCCCAAGCAGTGCGAAGGCTCGGCTCCGGCATCCCGGGTGTATCTGGTGAACTAAATGCCAGCGGCCCGCCAATATCCGCGCGCCGTGCAAAGCTGCCGGCAGTAGTGCCCTGTGCTTCAGAGGACGGGTTGTGTGCCCCATGAAGGGGAAGTGCGTATCCGGCTGCGGTATTGGTCATGTGATCATCCTCATGGAAATGGGCGGCCAAGCATTGCTGACCACCATGCAAACCGGTATGGGGATGAACAGCACTGCCGCAGGGGTGCGGTATGTGCCGTTCGCTTCCCTACGCCGGTACGAACCGGGTCAGGTTCCGCGGGTACTTCTCAGCGGACCACAAACGTGGCCGCGCCCCGAGCGAATCGCCAAAGTCTATGCCGGAGTCTTGGACCCGCGGCTTGCAGGTTCCGCTTAGAGCCGCAATAATCCTCATAATTCGCTATTGAATCTTGACATTTATCCGCGGTCGACAAGCATTCACGTGTTAGTAAAATTCGCCCGATAGACTCGACGTGTTGCAGTTTGAACGCTGAAACAGTCAGTGGACGCCACCGCGCTCGTGATTTGCAAGTGCCACATGAGCGAGGTTGATTGTTTGGATACGTTACGTGTGTATGTCTGTGTTTGAGTCAGATTCCGTCTCCGCGGGCACCGGAACAATCCGGTGGGGGATGTCTAGATCGCGGCACATTGGCTGAGCCAGTGTGCGTGCCAAATTTCGGGGGCCAGTGCAGCGTCCGCTTCAGCGGGCGACCTTCGTATCTGGAAGTGCCTGCCTTCCGAGATTTTCTCCGCAATGCTGCATAGCCCGCCCCGCTTCTCTGATCCAAGCCTCCCGCCTCTTGACGAAGCCGATCGCAAGATCATTGACATCCTGATGCTTGATGGCCGCGCCTCTGGTCGCGAGCTCGCACAGCAGACTGGTATCTCCGAAGCCAACGTCAGCCGACGTTTAGCCCGACTGATTGAAGAAAAATCCGTTCGAGTCCTCGGCTTCGTTCCACCGGAATTCCTGGGGCTGAACACGCAGTTTGTTGCATACCTGCGCACCAACGGAAGCACTGATGCAGCGGCAGCAAGTCTGCTTGCACACGAACAGATTTCCTACATCAGCGCAGCGCTGGGGGCATGTGATCTTGTCATCTATGGGACCGCCCGCGACACCATGGAAATGGTCTCCATCATGGACCGTGCCATTGTTGACAACCCACTCATTCACGACTCCGAGTGTCATGTAGTCCTTGAATTCCCTGATGCAAAGCGCGGCCACGCGCCGTCAGTCACCCAAGTCGTGCCGCGGCAGATCGACCATACTGACCGACAAATCATCCGCCAGGCACAGCAAGATGCACGCATGTCATTCACTGACATCGCACTGCAAACGAATATCTCGCCAACAAGCGCCGCTGATCGATTCCGCAAACTACTGACCGACGGAATCATTCGGGTCATCACGCTTCCGGATCCATCACGTGTCGGGTTGACACTGTCCGGCAATGTGCGCATCGTGGCTGATACAGCCACCCGAGCGCTCGCCGGCGAATTGAACAAACTGCCAGAAATCGCCAGTCTTGCCATTGTGAGCGGGCGCTTCCAAATCGCTGCCGATTTCAACACCCGTGATTCCGCTCACTTTGATGACTTCCGAACACGGATTCTCAACACCCGCGGTGTGCAGCACGCCGAGATATGCATCGATCGAAAGTTGTATCGACAGCATTTCAACTGGGCCACCCCCGAGGGGGCGTGATACTCATGAGATACGGGTGATGTCGTGCATCGCGCTACGCAGCGCGAAGACCCCGCAACCGTCACGGTGCGGATATCGTCTTCCGAATGGACAGCATTACTCTTATTCGTGAAACACACTGCTGGATGCGCTGGCTCACTGGGCGCACTCTGGATGCAGCATCCGCCCTGCCAGATGCGGACTTTCGCCGGGAATTCCCCATTGGATCCGGGAGCGTTCACGGAACACTGACGCATCTCCTTGGCGCAGAGCGCATTTGGATGAATGCCATTCACGGAAACGCCACCGCGGTCATGGCGTCCACTGAAGAATTTCCATCCATCGACTCCATTCGCAACGGATGGCCCGTCATACGCGGGGCATGGGATACCTATCTCAGCCAACTGACCGACGACGAGTGCAGCCGAGTCATCATGCGAGTGAGGGATGGCAAAGAGGTTCGCCAACTCGTGCGCGACATCGTGGTGCAACTACCGACCCATGCGCTGTATCACAACGCGCAAATGTCCTTCATGTTTCGGCAGATGGGCCACTCGCTCCCCGATTCCAGTTGGATCCTGTGGCGACGCGAGCAACTCGCACAAACAAAGTAATGAAAGCTCCGATCGCTTCCTATGCCATCACGCTCGCGGACGTCAGCGCCGCAGCCGGACGTATTGCGCCCTATGTGCTGCGTACACCAGTGATTGACAGTGATGTACTGCGTGAACTCACCGGTCGAGCGGTGGTATTCAAATGCGAGTCGATGCAACGAACCGGCAGTTTCAAGATTCGTGGCGCAACCAACGCCGTCCGTAGTATTTCGGAGGCGGATGCCTCGCGCGGCGTGGTCACACATAGCTCAGGAAATCATGCGCTAGCGCTCGCCACCGCCGCAGCGGAGCGGGGCATGCCAGCGCATGTGGTGATGCCAGAAAATGCATCACCAACCAAGCGCACTGCAGTGCTGCGTGCTGGCGCGCAGGTAGTCACCTGCGGAAACTCCGGGGCCGAGCGCGAAGCAATGGCTGCCGAGGTTCAAGCCCGCACCGGCGCCACCATGGTGCCGCCCTTTGACCATCCGTGGGTCATGGCTGGTCAGGGAACAATCGCCCTGGAAATTCTGGAACAAGTACCCAACGCTGGCACGCTGGTCATCCCCGTCGGCGGTGGTGGCATGTTGGCTGGCATGGCGATCGCGGCTCGCACGTTGCGGCCAGATATTCGAATCATCGGCGCCGAACCAGAACTTGCGGGCGATGCCGCAGAGTCCAAGCGCACCGGCAGGCGGGCTCCGCAGCGTCCGCCAGTGACGATCGCTGATGGACTGCGGACATCGCTTGGTGAACTGACGTTCCCAGTAATCCGTGACCTAGTCGATGACGTCGCCTTAGTTTCAGAGGCAGAGATCATTGCCGCCATGCGCATCATCTTCACGCGCGCGAGATTAGTGATTGAGCCAAGCGCGGCGGTTGGGGTTGCAGCCATCCTCGCGGGGCGAGTCGGCGGCGCGATGGATCTGCCCACTGTGTGCGTGTTGTGCGGAGGAAATGTTGACTTAGCCAACCTGCCGTGGTCCGCGCTGCCAGCCTGAAACGTCACGCTCCCGAGTCACGTCCAGTGCGACAACAGCAACCCAAGGTCGAAACCGTTCGTGGTTCCGTCGTTGTTCAAATCCGTGGGTCCTGGTTGCCCCCAACCAGAAAGCAGCAAGCCAAGGTCAAAGCCATTGACCACACCGTCGCCATTGATGTCACCAATGATCGGGGCTGGAACGCCATTCATGACCAAGCTTGAACTACCAACGGTGGTGCTCGACCCATCCGCAAAGGTGCCGCTGATCAGTAGGTGAGCCACTTGCCCGGCGGGAATGATGGTCGGCAGATCAAACGGCGCGCTGACCAATGGTGGTGCCGCGGGCACCGGAACCGTCTCGTTGATCGTTCCCTGGGAGGTGAGAGAGATGGCATTGCCAACGATGGAGAATGTTCCTGTGAGCGCCATCGCTGCTGGTGCACTGTTCGTGAATGGCTGCCCAAGCGCAGTTCCCGCGGCGGAAATAGTCACCGGTACGGTCACGGCAAATGCCCAGGTGCCGTCAGTGTTTGGCGTCGCAACACCAATCGCTGCACCCGACTGAACCGCAGTCGCCGCAGTCAACGAACCACTGTCCACCGGCACATCAACATTGGTCAAACCAATGAATGTGGAAGAGGGTTGCACCGTGCGAAATGTTGAATAGGTGAGCAGCATCGAAGTGCTGATCGTTCCCACTTGCCCCGCCAGCGTGTCCACAAGCAGGCTCGACACATCAACGACGCCAGTAGTTGGATTGAATCCAAACTGAAAGGTGCCCGTCGGATGTGTGTTGGTGATCGACACCTGTGGTTTCACGGTCGAAGAGAATGGGATGGCCGTATTCCCAGAACCACCAAAGAATCCTGGAATGGTGCGTGTGCCAGTTTCGTTCGTGACGGCCACGTAATTTCCAATCCAAGTGCCCGCAAGCGGAATTTGAATATTCGTCTGTTGCGTGTAGGTGCTGGCTGGTGCCACCGTGCAATTCCATCGGCTCTCAGCAGCGCCTGCGGTTCCTGAAATCATGGCAAGTGCGGCGGAGAATCCGAGTGTGGAAAGTGATCGGCTCATAGTGGAAACGTAGCACGAATCGCCCAATTGTCCAACAACGGATCGGGAGAACCAGACGCTCAGAGTGTCTATATCTGCGACCAAAGGCCCAGTAGCAGCCCCAAATCCGCGCCGTTGACGTGACCGTCAAAGTTCAGGTCGCCAATGAGCGGGTATTGCGCTCCGAACTCCCCCAGCAGAATTCCCAAGTCAGCACCGTTCACAACGCCGTCATGGTTGAGATCCGCGTTGGGCGGACATGATGGGCACTCGTGTCGAATCCAATAATTGGTTCCGTCAAATCCGGGGGGCACCGGCGGCTCGTCCGGCGGCGGCGGGTTCGCGGGGTCTGGCTCGGTGCACGGTTGACCACTTCGGATTGGCCCAACATCCATGCCCAATGTCACCACTGCGTACCACGGTCCACCCGTCACGGTGATGTTCTGCACCACTGGCGCACATCGCCCGCCAAACCAAATCGAGTGTGTCTCCAATGGTCCATTCATCGGGCCGCGCATCAGGTGCAGCTCTGCAGGAAACTCTGCGTCAAGCGTGAGACGAATGACGCGCGAGCCGGTGTCTTCGCCAAGCGCGTACCAATCGGTGTCACGCGGCGATCCAGTGGTGCACGAGCCCGCCACAGTGTGCCCCGCGGGTAGTTGCGAAACCGCTCCAAAGCGCGTTGGACCATCGTTGGTGTGTAGGTAGCACACTTCATCGTTTGGCCGCGCGCCGGCCGGAACAGTGATGGTGCACGGCGGAAGCCCGCACAGTGCGGCGGCCCGAGCAACGCAGACCCAGTCCCAAGTGGCACCGTCGCAGTAGCCATCCAGTGGCGTCACTCGCGCGCAGCAATCCGGATCTTCGCAGCCCGGATCCGGGTGCACCTCATTGCACGGTCCGTAGGACGGACAGACAAGTCCATCGCATTCCGTGTTGGCAAGATCTACGCACACTTCATCCCAGGTCACGATGCAGCAGTCCGGTGCGATGCTGCACACCGCATCGCAACACGGCGTCGTGAAACATCCAGGATTGGCATGCACCTCATCGCAGCGACCGCCACCTCCGGTTGGTCCACAGGCGGGGGGCGGAACAAGTGATGCGGCTGCCGGCGAAGCCCCCGGATCTGCGCCAAATCCAGCTAACCGGCGCGCAATCACGCATGCCGGAGAGTCGCCCAGCGAATACTCCGTTGCCAACACCGCCAGTTCGGATTTCACTCGCTGCTGGTTTCGAGCAGTGAATGCGGTGCCGCCGCAGTCACGCAGATTTCGATAGCCGAGCGCAGCATGCCCGGCAATATCTGCCTCGATCAGATCAAGGTCGCAGTCACCATCGATGTTCACGGCAAGAAAATGCCGCGCAAAGCTGGAGTACTCAAGCGACTTGGGCGCCGCAAATGCAACACCTGCAGCAGTTGAATCATTGCGCCACACCAAGATATTGCCAGGGAGCGCGGTACTCGTCACTGCGTCAAGGTCGCCATCGCCATCAAAGTCCGCCAGCAGCGCGCCCCAGTGGTAGCCACCGGTAATTTCGCCCACCTTCACCGCACTTCCAAAGCCACCAGCACCGTCGTTGCGGAACATCACCAGTGGCTGATCCGCTCCAGTGGACAAGAGTGGCGCACACATATCGATGTCGCCATCGCCATCCACGTCACCAATATCAAAGGTGACAATTGCTGGCCGAGTGATATTAGGAAAGTCGGGTGCGAGCCAAGAAATTGGCGCACGGAATGACCCGCCCACTTGTCCAAAGAAGATGTCAAAGCGTCGCGTGCCCATGCACCCAACCACCAAATCCGTGCGACCATCGGCGTTGAGATCGCCTGCCAGCACATCTTGCGGGCCAGGGGCTCCGCCGCTCCACGCGTCCACGCGGATTCGTTGTGAGACCGTGAAGTTTCCGGTTCCGCCGTTCAGCAAGATGGCAATGTGCTCGCTTGCATAGCAGGAAACCGCAAAGTCAATGTCGCCATCGCCGTCAAAGTCACCCTTGGCAATCGAACGCGGCTCACGATCAAGTTGAATCATGGCGCTCGACACCATCAACCCACTGGCTGCTCGGCGCAGCACTTGCAAGCGCCCCGCATACGAGCGGATCACCAGTACCAATTCATCGGCGCCGTCGCCATCAATGTCGGCAGCGACGGCGTCATCCACTTGTCCATCAACATCGACGGTTTGCATGGGACCGGCACTGCCATCGGTGTTGAAAGTGCACCAGTTGAGAATGTTCAAGCTGTCTCGCCCGGGGAGCAGCAAATCAATCTTGCCATCGCCGTCCATGTCAAAGAGCCGCGCGCGCGTCGGATAGTGCGCAGGCGTGCACTCCGCGTAAAAGTCTGGCTCGGTAGCAAAGGTGACATCGGCGCGTGACGCCGGCGTGATCCACGCAAACAACATCAACGTGATCACGCTGCACACCACGCGCATGTTGTGGCCGTCGAATTGCACTGTCATTGATATGAGTTCATTCGCGGAGGTGTTCTCACTGCACTGGCAATTTCGCAATCATTTCGTCCACTTTCGCCAGCCGCTGGCCATGCCGGGCGACCGTGGGCTCCAAGAGCATGAGCGCCTGAATGTGCAGCCGCGCGGTCTGCAAGTCCCCCGCCTCAACGGCAATGGCAGCCACAAACTCGCGTGCCGCTGGGTCGTACGCSCTTATTCTGGCCGCCTTGGTGGCGTGTTCAAGCGCCAATGCCAAATTCTTTCGCCCGCGCTCAATACGCGCCAATTCCATGGCAAAATTAGCGTCGTTATCGGAATAAGAGTCCAACACCTGCAAATGGGGCACCGCCGCCGCCGCGTCACCTGCCGCCAGGGCGGCCTTGGCAAGCACCCGATGCGGCCACGGGTCGATCGGACGCAGGGCCGAGTAAGCCGCCAACTGCTGCAACGCAAGGGCGTCCGGCGCGGCATCGCCCTTGAGTCGGCGCCGCAGCCAAAGCTCCAGCAGGTCGGGGTGCCCGGGATGCTTGGCAAGCAACGCGTCAAGGCGCGCAGCGTCAATCTCCACTGTGCCTTGCGCGGCACCTGTCTCCGCGCGGATCTCCTCCACCATCATGGCCACGGATGGCTCGGCAAGCATGCCCCAGGAGCGCAAGTCCGCCTCTGCGAATTTCTCGAACCGTTTCATGAATTCGGCACGATCGACATGCAGAACATCCGTGAACGCTGTGGCTTCAACTGTGCCGTCGCGGTACAGCGCCAGCAACTTAAGAATTGCAGCGCGCCCCCATTCCTTCTCAATGAACTCCACCATCCATGCGCCCTGCGTATACGCCTGCGTTCGATCAGTCTTCTTCTTCGGCCGCACAAATGCCATGTTGATGGAGTCAAGATCAAAGAGCGTGTTGGAGTCAAACGCTTGCGCCAGCAACTGCACGCTGTCCCATGAACGCGGTCGCGTTTCTAAATGAGTAGCGAGTGCTTCAGTAAACCAATGCGGAATCCGATTACGGGTCTGCTCCAAGGTCACCGTATGCACATATTCATGACGCAACACTTCTTGCCAGTCAAACATTCCCAGGTGTAACTGCGGAGCGCCTTCGCGCGGCGCTTCCAACGCAATGAGCGGCCCAGTGCTCGCTGCAATCGTGTGAATCCACGGCATGCCAGTGATGCGCACGGCAAGACTCTTGTGATCCGGATGAAGCTCAATGATGGTTGGTCGGCCCGGCACATGTCCAAGCCAATCCGTGATATCACCGTGCATGGCATCAAGCGCTGCCGGCATCCACGCAGCAAGTGCCTCGTCAATCCCAGGCTTGCAGCGCACTACAAAGTGCTTGCCGTCGAAGTGCTTCCAATCCACAAGTGCCTCCGCGAGGGTCAGACTGTGGCCTGCCCGCTGGTCAAATGCATCAAGCGATACCGCACGCCGCAGTGCCGTCAAAGCCTCGGCATCACGGCCGGACTGCATTTCCAGGAGCCCTAACTCCGCCACTGGGGCGCTCCATCCGGGCGCGCGCTTGGCTGCTTCCCCCAGCGCAGCAGATGCCTCTTCGTACTGACGTGCCAGCGCTAAAAACCGTCCCGCCTCATACGGCCCCAGTGGAGAACCAGGCATCAACCGATCAAGCGCGGCCAGTCGAACCGCCAGTGCAGCCATGTCAAAGCGCATGCCATCTGCAGCTGCCCGCAATGCGAGCGCTTCGCGTTGCTCTGGAAATCGTGCAAGGAATGGATCAAGTACAGCGATGGCTGCAGCAGCATCACGCGACTGCAGCGCACACTCCGCATCAAGAAGTACCGCCTGCGGATGGGCATTGTTGATGGCTCGCAAGTGCGTTGCTGCTTGGCGTGCGCCGTCAAAGTCAAAGGTCTGCACCGCAACGCGCCCCAATAATTGCAGCGCTTCACCGCTGCGCAGATTGCGGCCAAGCGCTTCCTGCAGTGCAGCAACACCATCTTCAAAGCGATCCTTCTGCACAAGCAGGCGTCCTTCAAGCAGTCGCGGCCGCGGATCAAGTTGATCGGCATCACGAAGTTTGGCAAGTGCATCCAACATCGATTGCCAGTCGCGCGATGGTCGACCCTCTAAGCGCGCCAGTAGCGCCGTGGCTTCGATAGCGTCCATGTGCTCATCGCGTGTTGCGCCATTCTGTTCACCCGCTTCCTTGGCAGTGCGCGCAGCGACAGTGCTGTCGGCAGTGCGTCCAAGCGCGTCAAGAGCCAGGGCGCGCATGAGAACACCCCGTGAATCGGTGGCTTTTTCTACTAACGCCAGTGCGTCCTGCGGTCGACCAGAAGCAATCAAGGCCTCTGCGCGCACCGCTGCCGGGGCGGCCGGATCAGCGAGCGCTGCCGAATCAAAGTCTGCAATCGCCAACGCGGCACGAGCGCGATCCGCGGGCGTGGTGAGATCACCATCGTCCCAAGTGCCATGCCGCAAGCGAAGGGTGGCGCGCTCTTGGTCGGTGATCGCGGGGCTCTGCAAAGCAGCACGCACCGCCGGCGACAGCTGTACTTTCGGAGGTACTGCTTGTGCGTGAGTTACTTGCGCAAACGCCAGCACTGCAAATATCGCCAATACGCTCCGCAACAAGCTTCGCACACCCGCCCAACCGCGCGTTGGAGCAATGCCAAGAGCGCAACAGGCGAACGATCGCGTACACACAACATTCACGGAAGTTTTCCTGCGCCGGGCGCGACTGCCAACGGACGCTCGTCAACGCGCCAGCCGGTGGTTACTTTTTCTGCCAACGAAAGCAGTGCTCGTTGTGCATCATCGATACCGCCATTCATAGTGGCATCGCGCAATGAAACAACGGTGCGCCCCGACTTGCGCTGCGCTTCCACGCCCACGGGAACCAGTGATTGTGCGTCGTACCAGACCGATGCTTCCACCAAGTCTCGATCCGCCATGCCCGGCTTGGGCTTCAGACGCACACCAACCATTGGACGCGCCGATTTCAAGAGAATCGTGGAATTCGGCGCAGTTGCAAGCGAGGCATCAAACCGTGCAAGCACATCCGCGCGCCGCTGACCGATGGGAAGTGGAACCGGACCCTCGCCCGGCTTGAGCGGGTCATACTGCTCGCCAGCACGCGCCAATTGCCGCCGCACCAAGGTTCGCTGCTTGAAGTCCGCCTCCGTCAGCCAGCCGTCGGCGTAGATGTATCGAACCGGTCGCTCATCCATGCGCCCACTTCCATCGATGAATTTCTCAAACACCACTGCGAAACGGCGCGTTGCGGGCTTCCCCTCTTCTTGGACGAACACTAATTGACCAAGACGTCGCTCGGTATCGCCCGTGACATCGTCGGTCGTTTCCAGCGTGATGTTGGCGCGAAAGTCACGGAGTGAATCAGCGGTGCGCTCGACGGCAGTAAGCAGCGCGTCGGCGTCCACAAAGTGAGGGGCGGGCGCTGTAGTCGGTGCTGGTGAAGGTGCTGGTGCTGGCGCTGGTGCTAGTGCTGGTGCTGGCGCGAGCGCAGGTGTCGGCGTAGTAGTCGGCGTAGTAGTCGGCGGAGTATTCGGCGCACCCGGTGCCGCGGGCGCACTCGGCGTCACAGGCGTCACTGGCGTCACCGGCACGCTCTGCGCATCAGCCACACACGCGCTGCAAGTCACGCATACGGCCAGGCATGCAACCACCGTGCGCCGCACGGCCACTCGCGCTGCTGCCACGCATACTGAATCACCACGAATCGTCTGCTTCGAACACTCCATGAGCAAAACGATACGCGCCTCGGTCAAACCGGGATCGGTACGTGTTCAATGATGTCGAGCCCAAATCCGTGCAAACCGGGCATCGGCTTGGGATGGTTGGTCATCAGACGCAACTGCGAAAGGCCAAGGTCACGCAGAATCTGACCGCCGACGCCAAAGAGGCGCGCATCCATCGGATTGCTGCCGCCTCCAATACCGTCAAGGCGCGTCAGATCGGGCGCGTTCACGTCATCGCGATCCGGCCGACGAATCCGGGCGAGCCGCCCGGGCAAATCGACGCCAGCACCTTCCGTCCGCAGATACACCAGCACCCCTTCGCCCGCGTTGGCAATCGCTCGCAGGCTGGCGCGGATCGTCTCCTGCCCTGCTGTTTCCGCCGGGCTCCAGCGCACACCAAAGACGTCCGAAAGTATTTCACGACGCTGCATACGCACCAACACGGGCTCCACACGCGTCTTGACGATTCCCCGAGAATCAAGATCACCGATACCGCCAAGGCACAGCGCAACATGCGGGAGCGCATCGATTTCACTCTCCCACGCAAACAGCGTGAATGTTCCCTCTGGCGTTTCCACTTTGGCGCCATGCACTGGATCAACACGGCGCACTAAGCCTTCACCACCGAGCCGGTGCCGAATGATCTGCTCAACGCTGCACATCTTCAATCCATACTGCGTGCACATGCGTTCCAAATCAGGAACGCGAGCCATCTCCCCATCTTCGCGCACCACTTCAATGATCGCTGCTGCGGGCTTCAATCCAGCTAGCTTGCACAAATCGACGCTACCTTCGGTCTGCCCGGTACGAACCAACACTCCGCCATCGCGCGCGCGCAGCGGATTGATGTGACCAGGGCGCACAAAATCATCGCGACGAATGGCCGGATCAATGAGCATCTGAATTGTCTTCGCCCGGTCCTTGGCACTGATACCGGTGCCAACCCCGTGGCGAGGATGCCCGTCAATACTCACCGTAAACGGCGTACCACGCAGGCTGGTATTGCTTGCCGTCTGTGCATGCAAGTCCAGGCGATCACA
>NSIA01000078.1 GCA_002737585.1 Planctomycetaceae bacterium
AGTGGTTGTCGGCGTCGCTTGCCACTCCTGGAATCGCTTCCATGAAGCGGAAGCGCATCGCGGAGTTTCACTTGCTCTCACCACCAATGCCACCAAGGTTGACGATGTCATTGATCGCCTGGCCGGCGAACAGCGCGAATTGCATCGCTATCTCAACGTCTACGACCGACTTGCCCTACCCGTGGAGCAAAGCGACATCATTGCCACCATCACCAATCTCATGCCGGACCGAACCAGCCTGTCCATGCTGCGCATGGAAGTGAAGGAAATCGCCGCCGGTAAGGGTACTGACGGGGCTACTCATGCGCCTGTCAATGCCAACCCCCCTGTGGCCGCAAGTGGCGCTGGCAATGTTCGGACCACCGCTCCTTCCCGTTGGATGGAAATCACCATCCGTGGGTACGCACAGGACAATGCCGATCTCTACGAATTTGAACGCAAGCTTGCCAACACCAAGCCGTTCGCTGCAGTGACCGTTTCTGAAAACAAGCCGACCGACATTGCTCGCGGTCGCATCCAGGAGTTTGCCGTGAATTGCCGCATTGACCTTGATGTTCAGTATGTGCGCCCCGGCGGAAGCCCAGTCGCATCTGTGGCCAAAGGAGGCTCAAAGTGAGCACCCTGCGATTTGCCAACCTGCATATCCGTGAGCGCTTCGACCGCGAAACGGTGATTTGGGGGATTGCGCCGGCGATCGTGGCCATCATGATCACTGCGCTGTTTGTGGTGCCAAATTACTCGCGCGCTCTTCGCATGCAGGACGAAGCGCAACGCCTGGAAGCGGTGAGCAGCGAGAACATCAATCAGAAGAACAATCTGCAACTCTTAGAGCGCAATGTTGCTGGCCTGCGTGATGAGTACAACCGCCGCTGCCGGCCGCTTGCCGAAGGCACGGATCGCGACCACCTGCTCTCCACCATTACTCGTCCGACCGATGGAACCGTAGTGCGCGAGCAGTCCATTCGAACCAGCGCGCTGGTTCAGGTAGACGGCGTTGCCATTGGAAGTCCCGTACTTCGCCGCGACGTCACGGTGGACATGTCGGCCTCATTCGAATCAATCTTCGGCGTGCTGGATGCAGCAGAGGGCGTGAACCAACTAGTTACCCCGCGTTCAGTGGAAATTGTGGTCATGAGTACTGCGCTCGAGCAAGCTGCCACTGGCAACTTTGTTGTGCGCGCCACCATCGTCTTTGAAGAGTGGTTTGAACAGCCACCAAGTGCCAACGCGCCCGCGCAGGAGGCTCGTCGATGAGTGCTCCACTGGCAGTCCGTTGGCATGAACTGTGCAACCGCTTGGGCGTCCAGCCGAAGCAGTTTGGCTTCTTGCTGGCTGCCACTGCACTCACTGTTGCAGCACTGGGCGCGAAGGCCATGTTCAAGCCAGCCCGAGCCAGCGCTGCGGCAGCAGTTCGTGTGGATTCCAACGCCAGTAGCGCTCCGGCGCCCGTGCTTGCCGCACGACAGCGCGTGGAGCTTGTGCTGGAGTCACGCCCCGTCCGCGATCCGTTTCGGCCATTCTTTATCAACCCGGACGCAGTCCCAGGTGCAGCACCCAGCGCTGGCGTAGCAACCGGGGCACCCGCCCCAGCCGGTCTCCACCTTCGGGCAATAATCGCCGGTGAATTTGCAGTAATCGGGGAGGAAACCGTTGCTGTTGGCGACGAAGTAACTGACAGTGAAGGGCATCACTTCATCGTCGAAGAGATCCAGGAGCGCCGTGTGGTTCTCCGTGAAGGCGGAAGGCGAGCAGAACTTGGCTACGCGTCTACTGGGCGCGCTTCGGATAAGTCCACGAAGGGAACACGGAAGTGAATCACGGAGGCGATCATGGCGGACACGGAATGCAGCGCGACCAGGCGCTCAGTCGTCCGCACAACATTGAACTCGCCACGCTTCCCCCGCTCGGGCAGATTTTAATTGAAGACGGAACGCTCACCACCGATCAACTTCGCCAGGCCCTCGCGGCGCAGGTCCGAGGCGGACAGCGTCTGCTCTTGGGTGAAGTCCTGATTCAAATGGGCTTGGTCGACAAGACCGTTCTGCTGCAGGCCGTTGCCAAGAATCGCGGCGTTGAGTTTGTCATGGAACCAGCAGCACTATTTGAGGAAGGCGCCATGGCGCTGATCCCAGAGAATTTGCGCAAGGAGCACCGCGTCTGCGCGCTGTTTCTTGCTGGAAACGAGCTGGTAGTTGCGACTGCTGATCCACAGAACTACTTTGTTGAAGAACTCATTGCCCGCGAAACTGGATTCAAAGTCCGGTTTGTTGCGTCTCCTGATGAGAGCATTGATGCGCTGCTCAGTGATCCAACCCGCGCTGCCGAGAATGTCAACAAGCAAGCCGAGGAATTGGTTGCTGATCTCTTCGATGGCACCGACGAGGCTGACTATCAGCTACAAGAGAAGCGCGTCGAGGAGATGATGGGCTTCGACGCCACTGATGATGTCGGCCCAGTGGTGAAACTGGTGAACTTCATGATCTGCAGTGCCGCCGCCGAGGGCGCCAGCGATATCCACATTGAACCTGACGAAGGCCACCTGCGGGTTCGCTACCGCATCGACGGCGTTCTGTTTCACAAGTTGAGCCCGCCGTACCGTATGCACGCTGCCATTTCCAGCCGCGTGAAGATCATGGCGCACATGGATATCTCCGAGCGCCGCGTGCCCCAGGACGGCGAGATTTCTGTCCGCGTCAAGGGACGCGCCATCGACCTACGCGTCAGCACCCTACCTGGAAAGTTCGGCGAAAAGATCGTGATGCGAATCATTGATGTTTCGACCGCCAAGCTGGGATTGGAGAAGCTGGGCTTCCGACCAAAGATGCTGGAAACTTTCCAGAACGTGATCGATCAGCCCTACGGAATTGTCTTGGTGACTGGACCGACTGGATCGGGTAAGTCCACCACGCTGTACTCGGTGCTCGGCACCTTTGACACCGTCGCTAGCAACGTTTCCACGGTTGAAGATCCGGTGGAAGCGAACTTGCAGGGTGTTCATCAGGCGCAAATCAATCCGAAGGCGGGGTTCACATTCGCCGGCGCTCTTCGCGCCCTGCTCCGCCAAGACCCTGACATCATCATGGTCGGTGAAATCCGCGACGGCGAGACTGGGCAGATTGCGGTTCAAGCTGCGCTCACCGGTCACTTGGTGCTCAGCACGCTGCACACCAACGATGCGCCAAGTTCCATTACCCGACTCCAGAACCTTGGCGTTGAGCCGTTCTTGGTGGCAGCAAGTTTGAAGGGCGTTCTTGCGCAGCGTCTAGTACGCCGCATCTGCAGCCAGTGCAAGCAAGAATTCGAACCGGACGCGCAGCAACTCAAGTCTCTTGGCGAATACGCACCAATGTGCAGCCGCCTCTGGAAGGGCACCGGATGCCGCAAGTGCCATGACACCGGCCTCTCCGGTCGATTAGGTGTGTACGAATTGATGGTGCCAGACGAAGCGCTCATCGATGCCATCTGCGCACACGCAGAACCCGCCAAGATTCGTGAGGTTCTGAAGGCCGGCGGATTTAGCACGCTCTGGGACGACGGCGTCCAAAAGGTGCTTGAAGGAATGACCACAATTGAGGAGGTCTATGGTGCCTGCCGCCGCTGATAAATCTGCTGCAATTGCTGCTTCTATTCGGAAGTTCACCTACCGCGCCCGCCGCTCGGAAGGCGGTGCGTTGGTCAAAGGTGTGGTGGAAGCGCATGATCATGAAGGGGCAGTGCGCGAACTCCGTCAGCAAGGCCTGGCAATTCTGTCGGTGGAACTGGGAGACATGGCTGCGGCAGTCGGCCAGGAATCTGATCCCGCACGCCTGCGACGTCGGCTCTCGAAAGCCATGTCCAAGGACGACGTGGTTTCATTCTGTCAGCAGCTCGCTGTGATGCTCCGCACCGGCGTTCCACTTGCAGAATCGCTGGAGACCTATGCGGACCAGGCATCAAAGAAGGATGTTGCCGAATTCGTACGACTGATTCGAACCGATGTTTGCGAAGGCGAAGACTTCAGTGCTGTCCTTGGAAAGTACCCACGGGTGTTTCCAGCGCTGCTCGTTTCGTTGATGCGCGCCGCCGAAGCATCGGGAAAGTTGGACGAAATGTTGGCACGCGTCTCCAAGGACCTCTCCAAGGCGCGTCGAACCAGTAAACAAATTAAGGGCGCGATGATGTACCCGGCCATCATGCTCATTGTGGCAGTGCTGGCAGTGGTCATCATCATGGTCTTCGTGCTTCCAAAGTTTGGACCGCTCTTTAAGGCACAAGGCGACCGTCTGCCCGCGCCAACCAAGGCGTTGGTGTGGCTCAGCAGTTTCCTGCGCACGGGATGGATGATCTATGGACCGGCGCTCGCTGCCATCGTCGGCGGCACGTGGTGGTACGCGCGCACTGAAGCGGGTCGTATCACGGTTGACACGCTTAAACTTCGGATGCCGGTCTTGGGACATATGTTCCGATGCCTGTACTTGGTGCGCTTCTCAAGCACCATGGCCACCCTGCTCTCCGCTGGCGTTTCACTCATTGACGTCGTGCGAATCTGCCGGGAAGTAACCGGCAATGTGCACTACACCAAGCTGTGGATTCTTCTTGAGGATCGCATCAGTAAGGGGCAAGAGATTGCGCCCACCTTCCGCGAATTCGATTTCGTCCCGCGAAATGTGGTGGCGATGATTGCTAGCGGAGAGAAATCTGGTCGACTCTCTGAAGTACTGGAACACGCTGCAACTGCTGCAGAGGACGACCTGGATATCGCGGTCAAATCAACCACCAGCATGGTGGAGCCGATCATGATCGTCGGCATGGGTTTGGTGGTTGGCGGAATTGCGTCCGCGATGCTGCTACCGATCTTCAATATGTCGAAAAACATGCGCCCCGGCCACTGAATCGGCGCTTTCAAGGCTATCCACTCACAGCAAGCACGCTCAGTGCACGCGAATACGAATGCGAGTCTTCGCATCTTCCGGGAGCACCGTCAGCCGCGCCTCGCCAGTGGACTGTCGCGTTCCGTGCTCAATCAATAACGGCTTTCCGGCAGCATCACTTGCCGCCAGAACAATGTCCTTCGCTTGCCACGCCCCAGCGCTTTTCACGAATGGCAACGCTACGTACCAAGTACCGGCCGTAAACTGCTGATCATTGGGCACACTCATCCGAAGCGTTGCGCCGCGCGGCATTGCTCCAACGTCCAAAGTGAAGAGCCGCGGGAGACTCTCGACCGCTGCAGTTGGCTCCATGTTGATGGCAACGATGGGCGTGTCTGCACCCACCCATGAGGTGCGTGCGGTCTGCCACCCTTCCAAGGTCACCTCCACAGCGTGCGGAGCATCCGTTGCCGGTATCAGGATGACCGCGGGGGTCCGACCGCGCGCAGTTCCATCGACAGTGACCGATGCGCCAAGTGGCGCGCTGATCACTTGAAACTGCGACATGCGAACGCTGGGCGCGGGAGCGTTTGAGGATGATCCGGATGCCCCCGGCGACCCGATATCTCCGGGATTACTTGGAGGAGCAGTGTTCGCTGCGCTGTTTCCGGATGCCATGCCACTCGCCATCTCAATCCATGTGCGAGCGCGCGTCACCAAGCCGCGCACATCGATCAACCCAAACGACACAGCGAGGGCGAGACCAACCGCGCACACCAGTAGAAATCCACCGATCCAAGCACCGCGGCGCGGCGCGCGTGCTGACCGTGACGTCTTGACATCACTTCCATCAATGCGCACCACCCCACCAGCACCAACTGCGATACGTGGGCGCTCTGCTTCCGGCTGCAAACCAACGTGACGACTGCGGGTACTGTCGGTGGCTACTGGAGCAACAGCGGAAGCACGCGACCCATTCACCACCCAACCACGAAGGCGCAGCACCAAGGCGCGCGCGTCATCAGGGCGCTGCGATTTTTTTCGGCTCAGCCCATCCATGACAATCGCGGCCAATTGATCGTCAAGGCGCGGATTACATTCGCGAACATCCGCCGGCTCCGTCTCACACACCAGTCGCGCAGCCTCATGCACTGGCAAGCCGCGCAAATCATGCGGCTGCACACCGGTGAGTAACTCATACAACACGGCACACAGGGCATACACATCGGTGCGCGCATCAATTCCGCGCGGGTCAGCAATGAATTGCTCTGGGCTCATGTATTGCATGGTGCCCACCAATTGCCCAGTTTCAGTGCGAATAGTGACCGCTGCATTATCAACAGCAATGGCGCGCGCCACGCCAAAGTCAATGACTTTCACACGACCATGGCGATCAACAAGAATATTCTGCGGCTTGATATCGCGATGGACATACCCCTCGTGATGCGCAAATGCAACGGCATCGCACGCTTGTAGAAACGCGTCAACCGTTTCGCGTGTTCCAAGTCGCTCACGGAATACGTAATCGGAAATGGTCTGCGATCCCTCGACATACTCCATGACGATGTAGGGGATATCAACATCCGCATCCTGCTCTATACCCGTGCGAAACACGGTAGCAATGCCAGGATGACGCAGCTTTTCCATCATGCGTCCTTCGCGGTCAAATCGCTTGCGGACATCTTCATCTCGATGCGTGCGCAGCAATACCTTCAGCGCCACGCGTGTTCCGGATGTCAGATCGGCACCCAGATAGACGCGCCCCATCCCGCCCGAACCAACAACGCGCTCAATCTTTACTCCGCAAAATTCCTTTCCAAGGTAAGGGTCCATAGCGCGCGCCGCATCCGTCGGGCGCGCCTCGGCAACACCATCGTGGCCGGCACTCTGCTCAGCAAGGTCTTCCTTCGCCATGGCAATGGTGGCGCCAGCATGCACACTTTCATCGGCAGCCGGCTCAACCTTGGAAGGAGTCCATGCACGCGTCGGGTCCGATGCCAACGCGTTTTCAACCGCGCGGCGCGTTTCTGGATCAAGCCGGAATCCATCCAAGAACGCACGCCGCTCTGCCGTTGGCAAGCGCCGCGCCGCCTCCGCAAGTTCCGCGATCCGGGCTCGGTCTGCGTTCATCTGTACCCAAGTGTACGGCGAAATCAGCCGTCCGCGGTGTTATTGGGACAACGTCATGCCCGAAGTCGACGTCGCCACGGAACTGTAAGGATCCAACGGCATCCGTGCCGAAGATAGGGGTATGCCAAAGGGTGCCCTCTTCGCTGTCATGTTCGCCGCGATCTACCTGCTTCTGCGCGGAGCGGGAATCATCAACGATGGACCGTTCGTGGTGTGGTCACAAGCCGCGCTGTTTGGGATCTTCCTGATCGGATCCGGCGTCAGCGTTCGCGCTGGCAACGCCTTGTGGGCCGCCATCTTTGCGGCACTCGCCATCGGTTGGAACCCTTGGGTGAAGCTGAGTGCCTGGCATCAGCCGCTGCCGTGGGACAAGTGGGCAACCGCCATGTCCCTTCTCTGTGGCGCCACCGCTGGTGCCTTCGTGGTCCGTTACTGGGGCCGCGGCGAGACGGCCTGACCGTCACCTGCAAGATCAAAGACGTACGCACCACCCGGCTCAAGTCCGAGGTTGGTGTTCTTGGTACGGCCGACCACAACGATCGGCCAATCAACCGCAACATCGTTGCCGAAACCGCGCGGCGCACACGGCGCTGCAGGCATCAGGCGCTTGGTGTTGACCCATTGGCCATCGCGCTCTTCAAAGACCAACGCCATGCCTGGGGTGGCATCACCAATTTCATCAACTCCTCGCGCGCTGCTATCGCCAAGCACGATGTGGCCCTTAGAAATTGCCATGGAGAATCCATACGCCCTGCCGGGAACAATGCCTGTTTGTGGAACAAGTTCTTGCCGCAACACCCATGTCCCGCCAACCCGCGCGAATAGCCAGACATGCCCTGCGGCCTGCGGGTCATTGGGTTCCATGCCACGCACGATCAGCAGATCGCCTTCCACCATGACGCTCAAACCGAAGCACTTCATATCTGTCACTGATGCGCCCAGGATTTCCGCTTCCGGCATCCACTGCCCCGACATGCGTCGGTACACATGAACCCGCGCGCTGCCGGAGATCGGCATCGCCTCCGTTTGGCGCGGCGGAATGGTGGCTGGTCGACCGATGGCAAGGACGTCGCCGTCAATATCAAGCGATGTGCCAAACCACATGGCATCGGTGGGCACACCGTTCGCTGAAGCGGGCGCCCTCACAAAGCCATCAAGATTCCAAATTCCGTTGCGGTTGGAATAAATGAATGTCTTTGGATCACGGTTGCGATCGGCACTGGCTGCACCGAGGTCAAAGCGCATATCGGTGGCGCTGACCGCCAGCGTGACGCCGTCACTTGCATACCACGCGCCAAAGGTAGCGAGGTCTGCACCCGCTGGCAATGCAACGGTGGCTACTTCATTCATCTGTCCATCACGTGGTGAAAGCACACGCAAGGAAGTGCCAAGTCCATTGCGATTGACGGCAGTAAAGAGGAATGGCCCGCCACGCTCAAGGCGCTGAAATCCATAGTCCCCGGGCATGCTGTCCGACAATTGCGAAAGCTTGATGTTTGCCTTCCAAGATCCGTCCGGTGCACGATCCCATGTGCAGATCTGACCAAAGGCTCCAATCGACATGCAGCGCTCTGGCCCCGTCGCAAACACTTGGCTGCCGATCACCGCAACGCGGTATCCCCACGTCGGGGAGATGGTCGGAACCGGCGCACCGAGTACGGCCGTCTCTGTGGTGGGCGCCAGCGAAACCAACATTGCTCCAGGACTGGAATTGGCGGCTGGCGCGGAGACCAACCGCGGCGCAGCGCTGCCGGTTGCGGCAGGTGGCCGAGGCACCAGTTGCCCCTGAGCACCCTGCATTCCGTAGACAGGCAAGACAACCATGGACGATGCACACACTGCAATCGCGACAATATTCATTGGATGATCCATCGAATCAAGTGGTTAAGAGTTACGAGCGTGCGGACGCTTTGTCGTCCGTAGTCCACCAAACGCGTGGGCGCATGCTTCAACGAGCGCTTGTTCACTGGGAAGATTGTGCTTGCCACCATCGTCGCGCGGAGAAACAATCGTGCAGCCAATGGCGTGCAAAGCCTGCAGGTTGGCCACCAGAATTGAATTATGCATTGAGCCGTGCATGGTGGGCGCAAAGAGCACTGCAGCATTGCCGCGCTCCATACGACCAACCGCACTCGCCAATGTTGCGGTGACTGGGGTGTCGGCAATTCCGTGCGCGCACTTGCCGATCACGCTGTAGGTGGCGGGCGCTATCAGATATACGTCAAATGGTGCGGCGTCCGAAAGATGTTCCGCGTCCGCGGTGAGTTCCACAATGACCGGCCGCGTGCATGACCACTCCAAGGCTTCGCGCGCAACGTAGCGAAGCGCCTCGGTGGTTGCGAATGCGGTGACCTCGGCGCCTTGACGACGCAGAGCCCGGGCCAGCAGCGGAGCCTTCATCGCAGCGATGCCACCCGTCACCAAGAGCGCCACTCGAGCGCCTTCAAGGGCACTACCCTCGCGGCGAACTTCGTGATCTCCAAGATCGCTCGGGGTGGGGGCAGGAAATTGAAATCCTTCTTCTGACATGACTCACCAATACTAGTCGAATGCCCCGATATCCTTGGTACTCCCGTGAGTGAAACTAGCACTGAAGAACTCCCCGATGACGCGCCGTGGTGGCGCCGCAACCGTGAACTCCTGGAACCGGCGGTGGCGGCAACCGCTCTGCTCGCCGGGTGGTTGCTACAGCGAAATGAAGCGCCGTCTGCCGCGTGGGGGACGCTCTTTGCCATCAGTTACCTCGTGGCCGGCTGGTCTGCGTTCGCAGAAGGTTTACGCGAACTTCGGCGCGGGCACCTTGATGTGGACTTCCTCATGGCGGTGGCCGCCTTGGGTGCAGCCGCGATCGGTGAGTACGCCGAGGGCGCCATGCTCTTGGTGCTCTTCTCGCTCGGGCACGGGCTGGAGCACTACGCCATGGGTCAGGCGCGCAAGGCCATACGGTCGCTCGGACGACTCACACCGAAGACCGCATGGGTACGCAGAGGCAATGAATTCACTGAGGTAGCTGTAGCAAGCGTTGCGCTTGGAGATCTGGTGCGCGTTCGCCCCGCAGAACGTGTGGCGATGGATGGAACGGTTGCTGCCGGTGCAAGCAGTATTGACCAAAGCCCAATTACTGGCGAGAGTATTCCCGTTGAAAAGGGCACCGGCGACGATGTCTTCGCTGGCACGCTCAACGGCGATGGATTGCTGGAAGTAAAAGTCACCCGTATTGCTGCCGATTCCACGGTGACGCGCATGATCCGTATGGTGGAAGAAGCGCAAGGGCAGAAGTCCACTACGCAGCGCTATGCAGAGCGATTTACGCGTGTGTATGTCCCGGCCGTGATTGGTTCAACGGTGGTGATGGCCATTCTGCCGCCCGCCGTTGGATGGCTTCCATGGAGCGATGCGTTTCTGCGCGCGATGACGCTCTTAGTTGGAGCCTCTCCTTGCGCACTGGCCATCAGCACTCCAGCTGCAGTGCTCGCTGGCGTCGCCCGCGCAGCGCGACACGGCATATTGATAAAGGGTGGCGCGCATCTTGAATCACTGGGCGCCATCAATTGCTTTGCGATGGACAAGACCGGAACGTTGACGGTTGGACGGCCCGCGCTTCGGCGCGTGATTACCTTTGCAGGTGCTGATGAAGCACGCGTCCTGCGTACCGCTGCCGCCATTGAAGATCATTCGACACATCCGCTCGCCAGTGCGATTGTTGGCGCGGCGCGGTCGCGCGGCATCACCTTTGCGGCGGCCAACGACGCACAGGCGATCCGCGGCAAGGGCATGACTGGCATGGTGGATGGCGAGCGCGTTCATCTGGGCGCGCTCCGACTCTTTACTGGCGACGAGGCCGGACGTGACACCAGTGCCCCGCCGCGAGCCACCGCTGAAGCCTCGTCCGCGATTGCATCACTGGAGGCGGAAGCGTGCACAGTGATGTTGGTTGCCGCAGATGGAAAGTTCCTTGGAGCCATCGGGTTGATTGATGGCCCTCGCCCAGAAGCTGCCGAGGCGATCGCTGAACTTCACGCACTGGGAATCAAGCCGGTCGTCATGCTGACTGGCGACAACGAAGCCGTTGCCCAGGCAGTGGCGCGCTTGGTGGGTATTGATGAAGTGCGCGCGGCACTCATGCCAGAGAATAAAATTGACGCAGTGCGCGAATTGCAATCGCACTACGGCGCACTTGCCATGGTGGGCGATGGCGTGAATGATGCGCCGGCACTGGCGGCCGCGACCGTAGGAATTGCCATGGGGAAATCGGGTACCGATGTTGCGCTCGAAGCTGCGGACATTGCCCTGATGTCTGACGATCTCATGCGCCTGCCATTTGCTGTTGGAATCAGCCGCGCTTCGCGGTCCATTGTGCGCCAGAACGTCTTCATATCCATGGGAATGGTCTTTACGTTGATCCCCTTAGCAATCCTAGGAATCATTCCCATCTGGCTTGCCGTCATCATGCACGAAGGATCGACCGTGTCGGTTGTGCTGAACAGCCTGCGGCTCTTGGGCTACAAGTTGCCGCCGCGCCCAACCGCTACTCCGTAACGCGGATCCCGATATCCGGTCGCGCGGCTCAAGTATCCGCTTGAGTAGTCATTGGCATACTGGTACCACCAAGCCATACTTCCGCGCGGCGCGGTTGGGCCACTGGATGTTGCTGCCGCTGCCGCACGCGTGCGCTCATCTTGCGCGCGCCGGTTGGCATCGCGCACGTCACGCAGACGCGCTTCCTCGGCGCGTTCGGCGCGGCGGGCTTCGTCTGCGCTTGAACGCGCCGATGCTTGGCGCGCACGCCATTCTGCTTCTTGCGAATCAATGCGGCGCTGATCAGCAGCACCCTGCTCCCGGGCTGCTTCGGACTGTTCGCGAGCGTTGCGCTCGGCGGTTGCCGCATTATCACGAGCGAGCTGCGCGGCCGTTCGAGCGTTTGCCCACTGATTCCAGTACGGATTCCAATGGCGCCACCAGGATCGCCAGTCGGACCACCAGGCGGGATTGCGCCAGCCCCAGCCGCATGCGCTGGTCCAACCTGGGCACCAACCCCAGCCGATCCATCCGCCCACCAAGACATCCGGGTCAAGCGCAGGCTGCGTGTCCTGATCCGCGTCCGCAGTGGGCGGCGCAAACGTGCCGGTATTCATATCGAACGTCAAGGGAAGATCAAAGGTCTGCGGCTGCGGCATCCACCCGTTGTCAGCAAGCGCTATGCCTGGTTGGTCGTAACCATTGCCATAGACCACGGTGCCGTCGTCGACAAACGTGCCCAAGTACGCGGGCACATAAGAGAACGTCACGCTGTCAGCTGTCGATCCCACAATGTCAACCGCGGTGGCTGCATAGAGAGGCGAAGATGCTTGGATCTGTGAGAGAGCATCGGGTAGATCATCACACAGTTGCCACGGTCCCTGCGAGGCGGCCGCGCTAAACCACACGGCGTTGTCGCAGCAGTAGTAGTACCGATCACATTCGATCACTGGCTGCGAAGCGTTCACCGAACCGCGAAGCAGCGTGCCAGCAATGCCCTGCCACAGCGGAGTGCCACGCCATGTGACGCTGCAACGCGCTGCGGTACGAACGATCTGCACGGTGCGAGCCTCCTGCGCCGCTGCGACTGCTGCTACTGACTCCGGCGTCTGCGGGACACTCGCCTTTACATGATCAAACACGCGGCCGCCCGGCAGCCCGCGAAACGCGGCTGGAACCGCCGCCGGCGCGACGCGGGTCCACGCACCGTCCAGTGTGGGCGCAGAGAACCAGCGCCCGGATGCCAGCGTCCACCATGCCAGGGGATCCGCGGTGCGCAGTAGCACCGCGCGCGAGTTCGCCACCCACTGCACGCCAGGCGCAACCTCCGCCAAGAGTGGTTCGCCGTTCATGGCGATCAATACTGTTGGTTCTGTGACCACGATGACTGCCGGAAGTGCCGGAGGCGTGGCACCCGGCGCAGGCGCTGCTGGTGTGGCGCCGGTCACTCCAGAGGGCGCCATCGGCGCAGTTCCGATGGCAGTGATGACGGCGACGGGCGGCGCAGGAACGGAACTATAGCCCTGCGCAAACTGCATGCTTCCCATCCAGTGACCATCACCCAGTCGGACCACAAACGATCCGTCCTGCGCCTGCAGCACAAGGAACGGTGTATTGATCACCTGTCGCCAATTGGTATCGGCCAAGTCTTTAAATTGCGGCTCACCGTCAAGGGTGATGAGCATGGCGCGCTGCCGCTCCACGCGGAAGTTTGGAACGAAGTCGCCAAGACCCGGTGTACCCGCAGCTCGCGAATTCTCAATCTGCATGTCGTGTACTAGCGCGCGCCGAGTGATGCAAAAAGCGCGGTTCGCGATCGCCTGCTGGATGGCATCAATATCGTCCTGCGCCGCACCAACCCCGGCAAATGCCAGCGAATCCACTTGAAATGACGCAATCTCCAGTTCACCATCGTCAGCCGCTGACGCTGCCTGTGCTGACACCGTCATCACGCCAACATCAGCAGGCGAAACACTGGCTGCGCCGTTACGCATACGCGTCACGGCATGGGTCAGACCAACCATGTCACCACCGTACGAGTTGAATTGGGGGGCGTAAACAACAAAGCTACGGTCCCCAGCACTCACGGTTTGCGGCCATGATGATTCCGCAGTTGCTGGCAAACAAAGGCACGCACCACATGCCATGGCGGTCCACCGAACAAGCATCCGCAGTACAGGCAGCAAAGTCAGCGATGTCCGCCATGTCAGCGATGTCCGCGATGTCAGCGCTGTCATGGCTGCACCACCGCCTGACTGGAACTTGCGCCCTTGACCCGCTCAAAGGATGTCACCAGCAACTTGGACCGGGCAGCGCACGTATCACGAACCAACTCAACGTCCATCGTCATGCTGCCGATGCGCACCTTGTACTGCCCAATGTCATCCGCACACATGGGCGACTCGCGACGCGTTTGCATGACGAGGTTCCCTTCCTCAGGGTCAAACGTAAAGGATCCCATCAACGGACGCGTCTGCTCCTTGATGGCGATCGAATATAAACCACTGCGCGAGAAGGTAATCATGGTTCCGTTCGCTGCTGCACGCCAGTCGCCTACGACTGCCGCATCTGGCTCCTCAACCTTTGGCCTGCCCAGGCAACCAACAAGCATGAGGGCGGAGATGACGATGAGTGCTGGCTTCGCGTGGAACATCACCGCACGGTAGCGGAAAATTCCAGTGCAAATCACCCGCCCCGCCAACCCCCGCCCGTGAATCTCCGCTGCCGAATTAGGCCCTCGGCCGCGGCATCCATCGATCCCGATCGGCAAGGGAACGCGGATTGAACGGTCCGCGAAGGCCAGCGCTGCGCACCGATTCCTCCGGCTCATGCCCGCGCTGCTGTCGATCAAACAATTGCTTCCCCATGCCGTACTCATCCAGGTCCATGGGGTGAAGGCAATCAATGAATTCCGAAGCCTCGGACTCTGGTGGCAAGCACCGGGTCGGCTCATCAAGAATGCGGTAATAGAGCCGTGCATATAGATCACGGTCACAGAGGTGATCGCTGTTGAGAATGAATACCCCAGAAGCCGCAAGCGCCTCTACCACTGTCCACAGCTCATCATGCAAGTCATCGTCGGCTGCAAGATCTTGCGGCGGGACCGGCACAATGTGATGCTCCAGCAACATGGCGCGCCCGGTAGTACTCGGCGCCATTTCCATGTCGTAGACAAGCGTCCAGTAGAAGCGATCGGTGTCACCACCAGCATCGCGAGCAGTAGCCACCAATTCATCAATACGCGCACTTCGCTCGGAAGTCTGCGCCTGACGTAGCGCAGTCGCTTCCCGCGCCAACTGCGCTAGTCGCGCCTGATCAAGGCCACCCCGCAGCGCGCGTCGGCGACGCACACGGCGTTTAGAACCCACCACACTCCGTTGCTCCTGCGCACCAGACACACTTGCCGATCCATCAGCTCCATAACACATGATTCCACCTCCTCGGTTGAAGATCCTTGCACGCGCAAAGTACGCAGCACTTTGATCACAACCGGAAATGGCGGCGGAATTTCTCCGCACATTGCATATTCAGTCGCCGCAACAGCTTCAATGCGCGTGAATTCGGAAGGTTGGCGCCTCGCCAGAACCGCCCCGCACCTTCAGCACCATGTTCAGGCGCTCGCCAGGCAGTAGGGACACCAGATTTGGTGAGCATTCCGTCCAGTCACACTCCGGCTCAATCCACAGGTCACGCACCAATGTCTGTGCGTGCACCTGAATCCACAGGTCACTCACTGAGCGCCCGGTAGTGATTGCAAATTCCGGCTTGGTGTCCGGCTGATCGCGGCCAGCGGCAAACCACCACCACGCGCGCATGCGATCGCGATCTGCAAGCGGAATCTCTTCGCCGATGGCATCGTCCTGACTGGGCACATCAACCACAATTCCCTCAGCCCGCGCATCGTCCGGCGCGCCCACCAGGTCCTGCACCTCCAGTGACATGTCAACCGAACGCGGCGGAACCACAATGCGCTCTTGCGCCTGCGCGATGATCTTTCCATGAACATCAATCCGCCGAACAATGACATGCGCGTTCCATCGAGACACGGTGTCATTCACCAACACCACCCGCAGCGCGCGCGCACCGGATGCATCAGCAACACCAACTGGCTGAATGGTGACTAACTTTGGCGCCGCCGCCCGACGCACCGCGTGGTACGCCGGCTTGGGACGCATCTTGCCATCAATGATGCTCCAACTATGGCCAGTCCATACATCGTTGAGCTGCCAGAAGAGACTCCCGGATGATCGTTCCGGATGCGCCCGCAGCCAAGTGATCGCCGTCTCCATCGCCCGCGCTTGCAATAGCTGCGCCTGCCAGTGCCACTCTGCAAAGTCACGCGCTGGGCGAAACGCCGCCTCCATATAGGTTGCATACTGCGGTGCATCGCCGCCCGTGGCGCGTTGCCGCAATGCCAACGCGGGCGAGCCAATCACCAACGCCGCGTCGCCCAGCGCCTCACGCAATGACTGCATGTTGGCGGGACCCTGGTGGCCAAATTCACTGGTAAAGCGGGGAACAATCGATCGATAGCCGTCCAACTTCAAGTCCCAGGTGTGCCGATCGCCGTGGTCCGGATCATTGGCATGCACATCAAGCGAACCACTCCACGGGCTGTCCACCCAGTACGGGCGCGTTGGGTCAAGATCCGCGCAAATGCGTGGCAACAACTCCGCCCAATATCCAATTCCCCACGACTGCTCCGGAGCCAAGCGCTCGCGGAATCCCCACGACTGCCACGCCAACACATCTTCATTTCCACCGCACCACAGCACGATGCTCGGGTGCGATGCAAGCCGTTCCACTTGCTGCTGCGCCTCACGCTCAACCGACGCCATCATGGGTGCGTCTTCTGGATACGTCGCACATGCAAACATGAAGTCCTGCCACACCAACATGCCGATTTCATCGCAATGCTCATAGAAGCAGTCATGCTCATAGATTCCGCCGCCCCACACCCGCAACATATTGAGGTTGGCTGCTGCTGCAAGATCAATCAGTCGTTCAATGGTTCGGCCATCACGCGTAGCACACGGGAACAACGCTGCGGGAATCCAATTGGCGCCAGTCACGGGCACCGCCACCCCGTTCACACGAAACGTGAACTGCGAGCCATGTTCATCCGCTGTTGTATCCAGCTCACAGGTCCGCAGGCCAATCTTGCGAACGATGCGTTCCTTCGCACCCCGCACTGGCCACTCCGCTTCGGAACCGGGCCCCGGTACCAATTCCACATGCAACGCATGCAGCGGCTGCCGACCAATGCCGCGCGGCCACCAGCGATCCGGTCGCTCCACGTCAATGATTGCAATTCCTGTTCCGTCCGTATGCACGGGCACGTAGACCACAATCTTTGATGGAAGCTTGGAACGTTTCTCTTTGCGATCGTCCTCTACCGGCGCCGATGAACGGGGCGGCATGCGCAATTCACAGCGCGCCATCACCTTCAGCGGTGCAACGTCTGCAGCATCGACATGCGCGGACGGATCGTCGATCGTTGCCGCCGATCGTTCTACGCGGACGTGTACTTCCACGGTCGCACGGGCTCCATCACAATGCGTTACCAATGGTCGCACCGCAGCAAGCCGCACTCCGCTCCAGCACTCCAACTGAACGCTTCCAGGTATGCCCGATGTCGGAACACGCGGACCCCAGTCCCAGCCAAAGTTGCACGCACTCTTTCGCATGAATGGATACGGAGTCCAGTCGCCATTCACCGGGCGCGCACCAAGCAATCGCTCTTGTGCACGAACCCAATCAACAGGCGCTCGAATCGCCACGGTGATTTCATTCACCCCGACACGAAGCGCACGCTTCGCGGCAAACCGGTGCTGCACAAATTGATTCGCGGCATTTCCAACTTCAATTCCATTGACGGCAACACAGGCGATGGTGTCAATCGACGCAAAGACCAACTCGCAGCAATCCTCTGCGAGCAACTCCGCACTCACTTCGATCGTCCCGCGCCACAGCCAATCTGCATGACCAACCCATACCTGCTGAGCCTCGCCATCACCTTCATCAACCGGAACAAGCACGCCGGCTCGCATCAGGTCATAGTGCACACACCCCGGCACTTCCGACGCAAACCGCATACCAATCACGCCAGCAGGCACTGCTGCACTGCTACACGCGGTGCATTCCACGGTCCAACCTTCGGCTATCGGTAACACGCTGATCATGGCAGGACGCTACCGCACCGAGCCGTCGTCGGAGGCGTCTGGAGTGAATGCGCGTAGATCACGCCGCAATCGGAAGTAGTCGCGCATGCCGCCAATGACAAACCACACCATGACCGCAGTGCTTGTCACCAGAATCACCCACGTCCACACATGCCAGTAGGCCGACCACTCGGCGTCAGTCACCGCAGTGCCCTGACTCTTCCGCCACACCATCCACGGCGTGCCGATACAGAACAGCAGTGTGAAACAAAGCGGCCAACTCAGCGTGATCCACGCAATAAATCGGTCCCACCCTTTGTACTGACGATCAAATCCAATCTTCTCCCAGAAGGTCGCCGGGGCTTCGTCAAGCGCTGCATCACCATCAGTGCGGTACGCGCCACGATGCAGCAATCGGTCCAGATCAAACTGCTTGGTGCCACCAGCAAGGCTCACTGTGACATAGAAGATGCATGAAGCAATCATGGCAATGAAACTGATCACCATGCCGGTCAGATTGGTGCGCACCCACTGGCAGCATCCGCCCCATGCGTTGAGGACCGCGCCAGCATCAGTAACGTTCCACCCATCCACCCACTCCTGGGGCACGTTGGTGATGATCACTCCCAAGACACACAAGGTCATGCCAACAATCATTCCTGACCATGCGCCAGCGGTCGTACCCCACCGCGTGTACAGACCCCCGATGATCGCCGCGCCGCCGCCGGCGACAAAGATACTGGCACTCATCGCTGCAAACATAGCGATGTAAATGCCAGGCTCGTACCACATGCTGAAGCAGAAGGCGAAGATCGCTACGCCAAGCACCGCAGCCTTCAACAGCAGCAATTGCCCGCGCGCCGACATTGGCTTCTTCCGGAACGGCAGGACCACATCCTGCACAAAGATGCTCGCCCAAGAGTGCAGGTACGCCTCATCGGTACTGATGGCCGCACCCAGCATCGCCGCCACCACCAAGCCAAGAAGACCCGTAGGAAGCATGACTCCCAGCGCCAGCGGCACGCGCATTTCCGACTGCAGTGCCTCGGTTGGCTGTGAAGCAATCAGATCCTTCAGAGGTGCCGCGGCTGCTTCATAGTCGGGATGCGTTAGAAACGCACGCACTGCAAGCGGAATCAATACCGTCACCAACATCAAGGTTCGGTATCGCCAGCCGTTCAGCAGTTGACCCATGCGTGCTTCGTGTGCAGTGCGGGCCGCACTGTTGTAGCCCTGATCACCCTGCCAAGCGCGACACGCGTAAAAGAGTGTGAAGGCACTAATCAGCCAGAACACCACGCCAAAGTTCTGCTCGTCCTGCAACCCCAGTGGATTGAGCATGCTCTTTCCAGCGGGGAGCATCATCATTGTCTCTTCCAATTTCAGCCACGGGAACTTGAGCAGTACCCAGTAGCACACCACAACAAACGTGCAGAAACAGAACACCCCTTGAAAGAAGTCGGTCACTAGCACTGCCAGCATTCCGCCGGCAAACACCAAGAACACAGCAAAGGAAAGGAGCGCCACCATGACTGCGGGGAACGTTGGGAATGTTGCGCCAAGCAGTTCGAATTGATCGGGCATGCCCAACATTGCCATGAAGAATCGCGCGGTCACGCCCGGGAAGATCGCATAGTTCAAGATGCCAGAAATGAACGCCACAATGCCGCTGAATATTCGGAAACGCCGCGAATATCGCATCTCAAAGAACTGCGCCAAGGTCATCGCGCGTGTCTCGCGGAATCGATAAATCACCCAGCCAGTCACTGCTAGCAAGATGAGCGATGGCCCTTCCATGTAACCCCACCAATACTGGGTAAAGCCAACGTCGTAGCCCACTTGGAAATACCACACCAACGTGATCACTCCCACCTGCGCCATGTTGTAGGAAACGGTGAGCAGGTACCGACCTGCCAAGCGATTGGCACTCAGAAATCCGCTGACGGTATTGGCGTGCCGACGCATACTCCACGCCGAAAGCGCCAGCGCCACCAAGAAAGCCACCACGATGATCCAGTCGAGCAGTTGCATATCAGGAAGCCAGTCCCGCTGACGCAATATCAGCACGAAGCGTGATGATTTGGAACGGACGCACCGCACACCGCGTGGTGCCAGAGGCAGCATCGTGCTCAAACCCGTCAATCTCCACTGGCCGCTCAAAGAGATCGGTGGCGCACACGGCGCTCACCGGGAATCCCCAGCGAATAGTGGCGACCCCAGCACCGCCGCGCACTTCCACCACACGCAGCGCCATGCCGCCCGACTGTTCCGCAGGTTTGAGCGCCGCAATCTCCAAGTGCGCTGCACCGGTTGCACCAACGGCGACCGCCTGCCAACCATCAGCCAGACGCAATGAAGGTGCGCCAGCGCGCTCGCCCGCACTCCGCACCATGGCACCCACCAGCGGATGATTCAATTGCTCAGCGTGCGCATCAACGCCTGCCGCGCGCCAATCACCGCCATGCACCATGACCGAGTAGGTAAATCGATGATGTCCACGATCGGCGGTTGGATCTGGAAAGTTCGGCGCCTTCAGGAGACTCAGCCCCAAGACGCCATGCTTAGCGCTGCGGCCAAACTTACCGTCATCAAGCACTGCCACGCCAAGCCCAGGCTCGGACATGTCCATCCAATTGTGCCCAGGAACCTCAAACTGCGCGCTCTCCCATGAAGTGTTGTCATGGGTGGCGCGTTCGATGTGTCCAAACTGAATTCCGAACGTCGCGCGCCGCGCACGCACTGCGCATGGGAACAGCGCGCGCAGAAGTTTCTGCTCCTCGTGCCACTCAACATCAGTCACCACATCGACGCGCGGGCTGCCAGCAAGCAGGCGATAGCGCTGCACTAGACGACTGGCACTACCAAGCGGACGTTCCACAGTGATCTCTGCTGCAAGCGGCGAACGCTTCGTCACAGTGATTCGCGCGGCAGCACTCATCACACGCATGGCCTGCTCTTGATAATCACGATCGGTATCCCACGCTTCCCAGCGGCGGGGACGATCCTCATAGATCACCAATTGATTCATCGGCAACGGCTCGCCATGCAGATCGACGCCGTTTGCAACACGATCGCTGTCAATGCAACGAAGCTCGCCAATGCGCCCCGCGTCATCAATCGTCACCGAGACCATTCCATTGCGAAGAGTGCGCTCGCCGTCAACATGTACTGTGTCGCACGCTTCAAGCTGAGCCGGGCTCGCTGGGTCGATCACTTGGATTCCAAATGCCGGCACACGGATTGCCAGCAGGTCGCCTTCCTCAGTTGCCATGGTCCCAGTCTGCGCAGTGGACGCCGGATTGAAGACCACCAGTTTCTCAGCTGGCTCCGTCGATTGTGCATCAGTGACGCCACCTGCAACTACCTCACCCAGCCACGCCATACCGCCCTGCACTACGCGCAACGCATCACGGCGCACCTCGCCAAACTGCTCGCGGGCGTCGTCATACACCTCTTTGATGGAGCTACCCGGCAGGATGTCGTGAAACTGATTCAAGAGCACCGTCTTCCACGTGCCATCAAGCGCCATGCGCGTTGCCTCCGCGCCCGCTGCATCGCCGGTCACACCAGCGCGCGCACACGCCAGCGCCTCGCCTAACCGCAACATGCATTCCGCGCGGCGATTCGCTTCCTTGATCCATGCCTGACTGGTGTAGGTGCCACGATGCAACTCCAGATAGAGCTCACCGTCCCACACCTTGATGTCTTGGCCATTGCGCCACAACGCGCGCTGCGCTTGATGCAAATCCTCGCAGAACGAATGCACACTCTTCTGCTCTACGCGCGGCAGACCATCACAGCGTGCACCGATATTGGCGCGCTCAATCTGCTCCGCGGTTGGCCCACCGCCACCATCGCCATAACCGAACGGCTGCAAGTACATGGGAATGCGCGCACCGTCCTGTTCCACCAAGTTCTTGACGCCGTACTGAAACTCCTTGGGCTCGATCGCGCTGTTGTAATTGTGACCCGGAGTGAGATGCGTGAGAATCTCCGTGCCATCAAGACCGCGCCAACGGAAAGTCACGTGCGGGAACTTGTTGGTCTCGCACCAACTCATCTTGTTGGTGATGAATGTGTCGAGCCCTGCTTGCGCCATGATTTGCGGCAAGCTTGCAGGAAATCCGAACGTATCGGGCAGATACAAGAATCGCTGCGGCGCGGCGATCCCAAAGCGCGACTCCCAGTATGCGCACCCGTGCAGTATTTGCCGTACAAAGCTCTCACCTGACGGGCACGTGCAATCCGGCTCAATCCACATCGCGCCCGCGGCTTCCCAGCGTCCCTCGGTCACGCGCGCACTGATCTCCGCGAAGAGTTCTGGCGACCGTTCCTCCACCCATGCGTACTGCTGCGCCTGGCTGCAAAGAAAGTGAAAGTGCGGGAATCGCTCTTGCAAGCGCAGCACATTTGCAAAGGTGCGCGTGCACTTGCGCTTGGTTTCAGCAATCGGCCACAGCCACGCCGTATCGATGTGCGCATGACCAACCGCATCGCACACCACCGGCGTCTGCGCGCCGCGGCCCATGAGCAGCGCCGCCAATTCCGGGAAGAGCGAAGAACACGCTCCGTGCATTGCCATGGCATGCGAAGCCTGCGCCGCGCCGCGCACGGGAATGCGTGCCATGAGCGCACGTAAGCCGCGGTCCAACTCGTGTGCACGCGCGTCGCTCGCTTCAAGTGTCAGAAGAATCTTGCGTGCCGCGTCAAAGCCCTGCGCAAATCGCCACACCGCTTCATCCACCACTACTAGTTCCGCTGATTCAAGCCGACCCGGATGTTCTTCGCGCCAGCGCGTCTGTTGTTCCGCATGGTCCCACCAGAAAGTGCTGATTCCAAGCGGCAGATTGCAGGCAGCTTCAATGAGAAGGTCCAGTTCAACGGAAGCAGCGTTCGACGCAATCGGCTTCTCAGCCGACGCCGCATCGCCAGCCGCCGGTGCCCGCTCCCACAAGAACGCCAAATCGCGGTACGGGTCGAACCCCTGATGCGGTACGCCATCCTTCCACAGGAGCGCCTCCGTCCCCGACGAGAATCGCAAAGCCACGCGCTTGCCCGCCATCGAACGAGGCAATGAGCCGCGCAATCGAAACCACGCCGTGCTCCACACCGGGCCCCATCTCCAACCAAGTGTCACTGCTGCGTACGCCTGATCGAACGCCACGTCCGGCGTCACACGATCAGGCGTCTGCCAGACCGCAACATCAAGCGGCGCCCGCTCCGGGAATGCAGCCGGTAGGAGGATCTCGGAAACAAAGTTCTCGAAACGAATGGCGGCGTATTGCAGGTCGGGGAGCACGGGTGGAGTCTACGGAACCCGCACCGTCGAGCAGCCCGCTCAAAGATCGGACGTCAGCGATCTCGAGCCCCGAGACTCCCAACAATCCGCCAGCCCAGGTCCCCGTCTACGCCAGATTACGGCGCCCCCGCCGGCTTCTTCTGCGCAGGCGGCTTCTTGCCCGCAGGCTTCTTCTTGGCAGCAGCCGCCGCCGCTTCCGCAGCAGCAGCAGCCTTCGCTTCCTCGGCGGCCTTCAGTTCAGCGGCCTTCTGCTCAGCGGCGAGGCGAATAGCTTCCTTATTCACTTCAGCGTTCAGTGCCTCAGCAAGGCGTGCATGCGTGCCAATGATCGGCATTGTCTGCGACGCAAACGGCTTGACGGTTGGATCTGTGCAATTGTCATACTGCCAGCGATACATGGCCAAGATCTTCGGGTTCTCATCCGCCATGTACGCCATGTACGCCTTATCGAATTCATCCCCGCTCAGCGCTTCCAAGCTTGTGACGATCGCCGTGTCATCAGCAGCAATCTCCGTTGGCAAGGTGATTTCCTGCGCAACCGCAATCTTCCCGATGATCACCTGGATAGCCGTATGGTTGGTCACCATGCGGTGCCCGAAGTCCTTCACGGTTGGCGCATCCGCCTTGGCCATCGCCATCGTGCCCAGATTGATCTCCAACAAGTCCGAAGCGGCCACCGCCTGAACGAATGCTTCCGGAGTCATCGTGTGGTCCACAACCACTGGCTCAGCAGCAGGGGTTGCGGCAGCGGCAGCAGCGGTTGCATCCGCGGCCGGTGCGGCATCAGCAGCCTGCTCAGGCGTAGTACCGGACAAGCTGTTAATCATCTTGCAACCAGGCGCTGAACCGATTGCAGCGAGGGCAGCAACGACGACAATGGCGAGAGTGCGTGAAAACATGTTTGTCATTGGATCAGGTCCGTAAACCGATGATAGAGCCGTTTGCGGTGTGGCTTGCATCAGAAGTTCACTTGATAAGTCAGTGCGAAGGAAACAGCGATACCGGCCGAATACGTGGAGTTCAATCCGTTGATGCCCTCAGAGGTCCGGTACTCGGTTTGCACATCGGGGTTCGTGAGGTTGCGCGCATTAATGGAGAACTTCAAACCTTCATAGATCTCTTGAGATGCGGTGAAATTCAGGGTTCCGTAACCAATCTGATAGATGGCAGGCGTGAGCAAATTGGTGTGCGGGTTAGCGCCGCTGATCAATGAGTCACCCTTCATGGTGTAAAAGATTCCCAGCTGCGTGCCCCAATCGTCATAGTCATACGTTGCACTGACGTTCATCAAGTAGTCCGGCGTAGCGGTCATTGGCTGCGTGTTCTGTTTCACGCCATAGGTGGCCAATGCATCCGAATCTTCTTTGGACAACGTCACCTCTGAAGACATGTACGTAAAGTTTGAACCCAATGCAATCCCGCGGAAATTCTCACCAAACATCGGCTCCAAAGTAACACGCGCCTCAAACTCCGCTCCAAGCAGAGTGCCCTCGGGAAAGTTCAACGCGCTGGTGTATGCAAATCCTTCAGTAAATCGATTGACATACTGAATCGGATCAGAAATGGTCTTGTAGAACAACGAGCTAGAAATCAGCCAGTTCTCATACGGGGTCCAGTCCAATCGCAAGTCGTAGTTGTTGAGCGAACTCATCTGCAGCGCCGGATTACCGATGAAGATCGGACCTCCGATGTAGTCATACTGCAGCACCGGCACCAGTTCATAGAAATTGGGTCGCGCCAACGTCTGCGCAAACGCGGAGCGGAAGATCAAACCTTCCTGCAAAATCCAGTTGCATCCCACCATAGGTAAATAGCGGTTCGTGGTGAAATCCGCGTCCCAGTCATTGGTACCGGAGAAGTCGCGCAACTGCTGAGTGTCGGTATCAATCCACAACGCATCACTATCAGGAAGCACCGTGGTGGACATGTGTGTGCCCTCATAACGGAGACCGGTGATGATGTTGAAAGTCTCGCTCACCGGCAAATCAATCATTGCGTACGCGGCCCAGATATCCTGCGTGCCGTCGTATGAAATGTCGGTTTCCGACTGATAGATCGGGTGATCTTGGCTTGGGAACACCGCACTCCACGGCTCATCAAAGGCGCTGGAATATGAGGTGTTCGGGTCGCCGCCGTTACTAAATGTGTCCTGACGATATGTGCGTGACACCAAATCAAGGAACGAGCCAGTCTTGATGTAGCCCTCGCGATCATCCCATTGCATGAATGGCAACTTCACATTGAAGGAGCCTTGTTTGCTTTCTTCTTCGTTCGTGTAATTGATGTGCTGAACCCAACCAACAAATGCATTCTGTGCCGGTGGATAGGCAATCCATTGCTGCGGATTCACTACTCCCGGCGAAACTTGGAACGCCGGCAGCCAATAAGACGCAAACTGCGTCTGGTCGGGCTGGTCCTCACGCGCCTTGCTCAGCGCCAATTTCCAGTCCACCGTTGGGACTAGGAGATCGAACACGCCCGACTTTTCGCTGTCCTCACTGTTTGGATCAAGGAAACTGAGTTTGTGCTGCCCACTGAGAATCACCGATTCCGTGCTCAACTGGCTGTAGTCAAGCGTCTCCAACCGGTTGTATGGCGCAACATCCGGCTGATCGTGGCCAACGCCAGTGATGTCATCGGGGTTGTAACCAGGGAAGTAATAGTCCTTACCGCGCGTGTCAATCAGGCGAATTGATTGATTCTCGGAGAGCAGTGTGTATAAAAACTTCGCGCCCAGCTTGTGCTCATCTGTCTCAATACCAAGGGAGCCCATTCCTCCCCACTGAACGGAGGACGTTCCTTGAGTGACGTCATACAGTTCGGTCTTGAAATTGTCGCCCGTGCCATACCGCTCAGGCACGATCGCGGTACCGGGACCAGCCTGCTCCAACGAATTCAACTGACCGTTGTCGTAGGCCGACGCATCTTGTTCGTAGAAGAAGTTTCCGAACGCGCCAACTTTGACGCCATCATCCACCTCCCATGAATTGCCGAGCGCAGCCTGCCACTTGTAGATCAGCGGCGCTGCGCCTTCCTCGGTCGACGTCGGATTGTCTGGCCAACTCTGGCCATCCAGTTCTTGCTTGGTGGTGAGCACATCGTTGTTCCCCCAGAAGCCAAGATCGCCGCCCTTGTAATTCAGAAACTCGCCGTCCTTCACCTGCGAATTAAAGCCCACCTGCGTCTGTACGCGGAAGTAGAACTCATCTGGGAAGTCCTTCAGTGAGATGTTGACGGCACCGCCCGAGGCTTCGCCCTGCTGATCCGGGGTGAAGTTCTTGCTGACCTGGATCCCCTGAATAACTGCACTGGGGAACTGATCCAGCTTGACTGCGCGCTTATTCGGATCCGCACTGGGCAAGCGAATGCCATCCAACAGCGTTGCCACATAGCGGTCGGGTAGCCCGCGGATCACCGCGTATTTGCCATCCTGCAGCGTTGCGCCCGGCACCATGAGCAAGGCCGCCGCCGCATCACCTGCGCCGGAGCGCGAAATCATCTCAACGCCAATAGTGTCGAGAAGCTGCGGAGCTTCCAAGCGCAAACTAAATTCAATCGGTGGAATAATGACGTACGGCTCAAAGTTAGTCGGGACGACCAGGTCCTGACGCTCCGGCGCATCCTTACCGAGGTCAACGTCCTGCACAACAAACTCTTCCATGTCCTCAAACTCACCAGCCATGGTGATATCGGCATCCACCAGTTGCCCCGCAGCCACCGGAACATTTGCCTTGACTTCGCGGGTGTATCCGTCCTTCGTGATTACCAGTGTGTAAGCGCCCGGTGCAATGTTCGGCAAGATGTACGAGCCGTTCTCACGCGTGGTCACTTTGGCCTTTAAGCCAAGCACACTCACGGTTGCGCCGCTGATGGGCGCGTTGAACTCCTTGTCGTACACCACTCCGCGAATGGACCCGCCGGCCGGTGCTTGCGCCACCGCCAGACTTGTGACGGAGCAAGCCAGGACCACCGAAGCAACTGTAGCCCTGCTCAGGTTCACCATGGATCTGCCAGGCCGGCCCGTATGTTTTCGATGCGGAGTAGTAGCTCCGGGGGAGGCATAAAGCCTGACACTGCCATCGAAACGCAGGTGGCTGACAGATCTTCTGCACGGGGGCGCGCGTTCGGGTTGATCGCCCCAGCATCAAGCGCGGCCGCATAGCAGCGGCCCACATCATTGGTATCACCAAGCAATTGGTACCCCTCGGCAAGTGAACGCCAAGAGGCGGCGCGAAGGAAATTCTCGATGGTTTCAGCGCGCGGCTCGAATTCGGCGCGCAACCGCTGCAACTCGGCGCGAGCTGCGTTCGCATCACCCATGCGGATTCGAGCTTTGGCCACAACTACCCCAAGCGGGGCGGTGTCTTCGGGCAGAAACACCGTCGCTCGGAACAATTCCCCGGCTCGGTCGAGTTGCAGCGATGCCAACTCCTTATAGCCGTGAGCAAACAGCACGTCGGCCAACTGCACGTTGCACCGCACCTGCAGGTCCCATGGCAGCCCCGGAATCGCCGCACTCAAGGCCTTCAACGCACGCTCCCGGCGAGGTGCATCATCAACAACCCGATCAATCCACGCCAGGTATCCATCGATCCCGCCGCGAACCAAATCGAAATTCATCGTGGCAATGGCCTTATCAAACTGATCGGCCTGCGCGTCGAGTTGTGACTCCGGAAGCTTGGCGGTTCGTTCAGCTTCGATGCGACCTCGCTCCACTTGTAGAGCCGGTGAAACCGTTGCATACGCCTTGCCTTCATCGCCGAGCTTGACATAGATCCGGGCGACCTCCGTTGCAACGAAGTCTTTCCCCCACGTGCTCTCGCCCACATCCACCAGAAGTGCGCGAGCGGCATACTCACGGGCCTTGTCGATCTGGCCAAGCACTGCGTAACGTTGTCCAAGCAACGCAAGGACCATTCCTTGGCGCCATCCTTGCATTTGGTCAGCGAATTGTGCCGCCTGGTCAAGGAGACCAAGTTCAAGGCACGCCTGCACAACCGACTCTTGAACGCGAGCGCGATCCCGCTCGTGCGGATTCATCGGCATTTGCGAGGCGACCGTAAACGCAGTCGCAAGCAGTGACGTACGCGATCTCATGAACTCGGCTGATGGAGGCGAAACCGTCGTTCCAGACGCCTTCGCCGACATCGAAGAATCCGACACTCCAGGTCCCGAGTGATCCTTGGTGCTCCCCGAAGAACACGCCGCGGGCAGCGCCGCAAGGGCAGCAATGGTCAAAGTCGCCACGCTGAGGAGTCGGGTGTAGGACATGTTCATGGATACGGAGTAAAGAAGTCAGAGGCGTCTGGTGGAGAGAAACTCTCCTCCACCAGACGCCCCTGGATCAGGCAATTCCATCGATCACTAATCTCATCCAACTCACGGGCATGCGCCCCAAGCGCCAAGCAGCCTGCCCAAGTCAGGTCCACTGACGACGCCATCGCCATCAATGTCGCCGAAGCCAGAGCCGCCCCAGGCGCCGAGCAGCAACCCAAGGTCAGGTCCGCCGACCACGCGGTCACCGTTCAAATCCGCCAAGCAAGGAGCAGCGCAGTTCGAGCTGGTGTAGCCGTACTGCGATGCAGCAGTCCAACCACAGAGCCAGTTCTCCGTGCTACTGAACGCGCCGCGATAGTTGGCGGCCGTGAAGAAGCTGGTAGCTGGAGCTGAACCCACGCTGGTGACAGCGTCGTTGCGAGCGAGCGGATCAAGGAAGATCACATTCGAAACGGAGAACGAGCCGTTAGAGACGCTGGGGCTACGAGTGATAGAAGCAATCGGCGACGAGCCTGCAGTGGCTAGAACGTTGTTGTTCGCTGCTGCGAACACGCCGCGAGCAGCCGCTTCGGTGTACGCGGCAGCGTTGGTGTTGTTAAAGAACACGGTGTCAGTGAACTGAATCAACTTGCCGCTCGACTGTGCGGTGTACGCCGTTGCTGGAGTCGCAAACGGATTCACTGCGGAGTACACGTTGTAATTCGTGGTCCAAGTATCAGCCCACGTCGGGGTTCCGTTGTAACCGTAGCCAGTTTGACCACCGGTGGCCTCGCCGTCGGTGTTGTCGTTCCGGATGACTGCGGCACCAGTGTCCATGAAGATGCAGTTGTTGAACTGCGCACGGGCATTGTCGCGCCACTTGGTGGCATTTCTGCCGCTCCCGGGCTGACCGACCATCGTCATGTTGTACAGAGCGATGGTGGTTACGGGCTGAGCGTCAGACTTCTCAGCGCCGTCCATTTCAACTGCCGAATCCGGGAATCCCGAACCTGACGCTGCGCCAGGAATCGAGTAACCGGACACGATCAGGCCGAACTGCGCCTGACCGCGCCATCCCTGATCAAGGTCGAACGAATCGTCCCCGATGTTCCAGATGCTGAAGTACTTGAGGTTGACGGTTCCGCCCCAGATTTCAATGCCGTCATCGACGTTGTTCATGATCTCGATGTGATCAATGACAGTGTCACGACCAATGCCACCGAGCGACAGGCCGTTCAGCTCGTTACCGAGACCGACCACCTTGCCGCCGTACCGCAGGGACACAAACCGAAGCGCTCCGCTGCTGTCGTTGTCATTGCCGCCACCGTAGAAAGTGCGCGTATCGCCGGGGGTGCCGGATCCAACCAAGCCTTCCATGTTGGCGTAATTGCCAGCGTTCGGTGCAGCCGTGTTGGTTGCAACGGCGCCCTGGCCGTACTTACCAATGTATGCGTTGCCACAGATGGTGAGGTTGCCCCACTCGTTGGCAACCGCCCGCCACTGTCCGCGCGGGTTGGTGGCGTTCCAAGTGGCATAGTCAACCTTGGAAGTAAAGATGACTGGCTCCTGCGCATTGCCGACGCAGTTCAGGCGGGCGCCGCGGGTCACAGCAAGCGAACCACCAGTGTCGCTGGCGATGATCGTTCCGGCCTCAATGGTCAGCGTGGCACCGTTGGTGAGGTAGCGGGCGCCTTGCAGGTTGTAGACATTGTTCTTCGTCCAAGTGGTCGACACGGTGATGTCCGTGGACACCAACACTTCAGCTGCACTGGCAGCACTGCCAATGATCGAAGCGCCAATGGCGGCAGTGAGTGCGAGCGTGTTCGTTGCAGTCTTCATGGGATCAAATCTTTCTTGGTAGAAATTTCTCAGCCGAATACGAGGCGACAGCATCAAACGGTGACCCATCGCGAAGGAGACAAACCAATTGTGCTCCACATATGTTTCCTTCGCGCTACGTGTTCTACGAAAGCACCGTTCATATTTGGTGAACTTCGTGTTGCCTTCCGTCACTTCTGCAAACTGCACCTATATTCCTGCACAAACTGGCGACGCTTAACAGTTTTTGAATGGTTGTCTAAACCACTTCTGAACCAAACTATGGCCATTACAGGGCTTACCGCTTGCTCTTGGACGCACGCTCAACTTGTTCGATGTAACGGGCAATGTCGTCGCGTGGCTTCAGTGATTGGGCATCACGGAGCAGCGGCAGCGCCTCGGTGAACCTCCCTTGCGCAACGAACACCTGCGCAATCTTGACCTTGGCATTGGCAGCGAAGGCATCAATGCGCGCCGCGCGTTCGTAATAAAGGATCGCCTTGTCGGGCTGAGCCATGCGGTTGTAGTGTTGACCCAGAAGCATCAGTGCTTCGCCGTCGAGCGGATCCAGCGCAATGACCTCTTCGAGCACCGTGGCGGTTTCTGCGTCGCCAGACCCGCTGTTCATGGTCAAGCGCGCCTGCAACTTCAGCACCTTGCGGCGGTCAGTGTCACTCAGCGTGTCGTTCCAGTTGGCCTTCACAAGGGTCAGTAGCGTCTTGGATTGCAGCAACCCGCCGCGCGCCGCGAGCACCTCGGCGGCACGAATCGACCGCGAAACCGGCTGGGTTGGATTCTTAGCAATGGCTCGGTCATACGCACTGAGAGCCATGTCTGGCAGGGCTTCAGAAACATAGATATCTCCGAGCGTGAACAGGCTGTCAACCGTTGACTTGCCGATGGAATCAAGCGCCTCCAGATTCACCGCTGCCTTCATTGGCTGCTTCAGACCCAAGTAGGTGTGTGATTGCAGTAGCCAGAAATCCGCCTTGTCCGGGTAATTGGTGATCAGCACATCCAGCAGACTGGCGGCGTCTTCGTACTTCGCTTGCTTAAACACGGAGCGGGTCAGACCCAGGCGCCACTCCACATTGTCCGGCTGCAGAAGCAGCGCGTTGCGGTACGCCGCCTCAGACGGCTGGTAGTCGCCCCGCGCCGAATGGCAGAAGCCAAGCAGCCCGTAAGAATATGCATCGGCGCCGCCCAGCTCGATCATCTTGTTAAATGCGGCAATTGCTGCTTCATACTGGCTCTTGCGTGTGCAGATCAGGCCAATACTGCGGTAGGCGCGCCGGAAGTTTGGGAACTTTGCCACCGCGTTTCGGTAATTCACCAACGCATCGTCGATCTTGTCTTGCTGAAATTGCACGCCACCGAGCGTGAGGTCAATGACCGCCGACACCTCCGGACGGACGGACTCCTTCAGAAGCGTCTCTGCAGCCGGGAGTTCCTCGGCCATCAGTTGACGGACCAGTTCCAACAGCGCCATGTCATCCTGAGCAATGCGCGGCTCAATGTCGGCGCTGACGCCGTAGCCACCAATGAATGACTTCTGGAATCCCGGGTCGTTCCAAATCACCGCGAGGTCTGGCTGCGAAATCTTCATGGATGGCGGCGGCGCTTCGCCACCCGCCCCGACTGGGGCGCTCGCCATGGACACGCAGGGCGCGGCACCCAACGCAGTGACTGCAATCAGGAGTCGGGCAACAGATCGAACTTGTGCTGTAGTGTCAGAAGTCATGTGTTAACTCGGTTGAAAGCGAATCGGTACGCGCATACGACAACTCACGCGCTGGCCAGCTTTGATGGCTGGCTCAAATTTCCATTGGCGCACAGCAGCAAGCGCGGGCGCCTCAAATTGTGGGTGTGATGATTTCTCCACGCGCGGATTAACCACACGACCCGTGTCATCAACGATGAAGATCAGCGTCACCACGCCCTCAACGTTGCGCGCGCGCATTTCTGACGGATAGGCGCCCGCCACTTGGTGAACGGGGCGCGGACGCTGGTCAATCTCCGACATGCTGAACGCGCCCTGGAATTCCTGTTCGGCAGCGGCAGCCTTGCCCGTGCCACCAATCCGGCCGCCCGATGACAGCGATGCACCACCACCGAAATCCGATGCGCCCCCGGCACCACCGCCATTGAGCGCCTGTTCCAGTGCACCCAAACTTGCGGAATCCAGCGCCGGCGCATCATTGGAATCAGACGGCGTGTCAACCGCTGCCAGCACCTGATTGGGGTCAGGCGGCGCGTCGGAAGGAGCCTTGAGGTCCGGCTGAACAACTTCCTTCTCCTCCTCCACTTTGTCTTTGTCCTTCTGGACATCTTCATTCAAGAGCTCAACATCACGACGGCTCGATTGAACGGTCTCGTCACTGAGAAACAAAATGCCACCAAAGGTAATGATCACCGCGTGCACCAGCAGCGCACCAACAATGCAGAGAAATATCTTGGTCTTGCTCACTTCTTGTCCGTATTGATGCCAACCTTGGCGATACCAATCTTGCGGACTTCATCCAGGACGCCCACCACGAACTTGAAGTCTGCGTTGCCATCGCTGTTGATAATCACCTTGGGATCCTTGGCAACCACCTTGTAGGTCTGCAGCTTCATGGGCAACTGCGCCAGGGAAATCTTGTCCTTGTTGAAGAAGATCTCGCCCTTGTCATTGACGCTGATAGTGACTGCCTTGTCCAACTCAGACTGCTCGCCCAGCGACTGCGCCGTGGTTGCACCAGGCAACGCCACTTGCACGCCTTGATTTTTGGACATGCTCAGCGAGACCATGATGAATGTGGCCAACAGAAAGAAGATGATGTCGATCAACGGAATGATCTCAATGCGCGCGCTCTTCTTCTTGCCGCGCCGCATCCCGCCACCGCCGCCCGCCATCTCAGGATCCTCCCAGCGACGTTGAGGTTCCGTGGTACGGATCAACTCGCAACGTTAGTTCTTCCTCTTCTGCTTCCGCTTCTTCTTGAGCGCGCTTGGTTAATGCAGCGCCGCGCGGATGAGTCTCCACCAGCAACTTCAATTGCTCGCCTGCCGCCAGCATTTCTGTCTCAATGCCTTCAATGCGATTATTGAGGTAGTTGAATGGCAACAGACAGACAATGGCGATCACCAGTCCGAACGCGGTAGCGATCAGCGCCTCGGAAATACCTCCCGTGATGGCACCCGGCGAACTGAGGTCGCCGCCGATCACTGAGAAGGACGCCATCATGCCCGTCACCGTTCCCAACAGTCCAAGGAGCGGCGCCAAGGTAATCACGGTGTCCAGGATCGCAATACCGCGCCGATAGCGCTTGAGTGCGCGCGTCTCTGCGTACACCAAGGCGTGACCCAACGATTGGTCGCGGTGTTCAAGCGCATAGCCAAGGGTGATGACCACAGCATCCTTGGAGTTCTTAGCAATCGCAATCGCTGCATTCAGATCACCCTTGCCAACCTCTACAAAGAACTTCGCCAGCGTCTTGGGGCTGCGCTTTCGTTGTTCGGTCAGCAGGAAGAGCAGTCGCTCCAACACCACCGCTACCGCCGCTACCGACGCCATCAGCAGCGGCCACATGATCGGACCGCCCTTCTCAAAGATGTGCACGATGTTGGTCTTCTGTACCAGCGCCTTCAGCGCACCGCCGCGGGATGGATCAAGCGGCAGCGTTCCCTCACCTGAAGCAACCAGTGTTCCGATCGAGCCAGCAAGGTCACCCTCCAACTGACGCACCAGCGGATTGACTGATCCAACCTGCGCAACAGCAATACCCGCCATGCCGGAATCAGCCCGAAACAGTGCGATCGGTCCGATCATGGCAAACTGGCCCTGCAGCACCGCGCCCATGGTGTCCACGGAGACGCCCGCAAAGCGCATCCCGCCGACGACATCAAAGAGACGCTTGATGGTCAGTTCGGTGAATGTGGTCTGTCGAGCGAAGCGCTCCACTGGAGTGAGCGTCTTGTTCTCTACTGCTTGCTTCGCCTTTTCAACGGGCTCCGCATAGACCTGCATCTCACCTACACCAACTTTGGTTTCAAAGGTTCGGGCGTACTCATCAAGCAGACTGCCGATGTAACTGAGCTCATCTTGACGCGCCTTTATCTCTGCCTTGAGCGTGCCGATTTCCAACGCGCCGGCATCAACAAGGCGCTGCACCTTGTCGCCATCTTTGCGGAGTTGCACAACGCCTTCTTCGAGCGATGTGAGCTCCTGAGCAAGCGGCAATTTCTCAGCAGAGATCAGCGCGCGCACATTGTTGAGCTCGCCAATACTCTTGTTGAGTTCGCCCTCGGCACTGCGCGATGCTTTACCGATAGTCTGATTGACGTCGGCAGGCTGCGCCGCTGGGGTCTGCGCATGCGCAGCGCCAACTGCCAGAAGCGCTACGGCTGCCAAACGAATGGTTGATTTGAGTGTCATCATTTGATTGTGATTGGAAGGGGGACGAAGGATGGCGTTTGTTTGCCCTGAATAATTTCCAACGCTTGAGTGATCTGGCTTGAAGTGGCAGCAGAAGCGGATTCCCACTTCCAACCATCCTCGGTGGGACGACCAATCCCAGCCAATCCGCGCGGGCTGATGTAGTACGCCTGTGCTAAGCCAACGTAGAAGACTTGCACCTCGCTGGAGGAACCATCCGCGAGCGTTCGAATCTCATAGGAAACCGAAATTTCGCTGTTTGCCTTGTTCAATTCGTTGAGAATGCCCAAGACGTTCTGGAAGCGCTCGGCAGTGGAGACGCGCGTATTCGTTGGGTCTGCAGGCATGCGCTGCATCAAGGGCAGCAGCTTTGCGTTGACGGGCTCGGGCATCAACTTGGCAAGTTGGCGCACCTGACCTTCCATGGTGGCCACCGCATCCGACAGTTGCGCAGTGACGGCCTTGAGTTGATCGCTCTCCGCCACCAATTCATCCCGCTTCTTGTTGGACTCCACCACCGCCAATTCTGACTGGGTGATTCGATCCTTCAGGACGCCCACTTCCTTACCAACCAACTCAATGCGCCCCTGCAGGATTTCTTTGCCCTGCTGCCAATCGTTGCGCTCCTTGGAAATGATCTGCTGCGTCTCGATCCACTTGTTCAAAGTCAATCGGGTCTCATCGAGCGTGGCCGGCGGGGCTGGAGGCGCGGCGGGAGTTGCTGCTGGCGCGGCCTTGGGCTTCGCGGCAGTCCCGGAAGCCTTCGGCTTTTTGTCGCCTGGCTTGGCGCCCGGAGTTGGCTTCGTCGCGGGAGCGGGTGCAGCCTGCTTGGTTTCGGGCGCGGTCTCCTTGGTTTCCGGAGCAGTCTCCTTGGTTTCGGGCGCAGCGTCTTGCAGCGGCTGTGCGAATGCTGCGATCGGCTCAACCAGGAACGCGACAATGGCGACCGATGCCATTGCCATGATCCAGTAGCGGGCGCGTTGCGCGAGGACAGTCAGAAGTCTGGGACTATTCATGGTTCATCAGCCTTCGCCCAGTGCCTGGGCGTTGCAAGTGCGAAGTGGGGCAAAGCCGCGTGCGCGGCACCCCATCCGTGGCCGAGAGGCTATGGATCACGCATATCCCGCCTGTAAGGGTTTGGTTCAGATTGTGTTAACGACCGCCAATTGGGCCCCTAGAGGCCGGAATCCAGCCCCACCCTGCCTCGCGTACACCACCAATCGATGCCAATACCACTCTTTCTCGGCCTCGACATCGGAACTTCCTCGCTGAAAGCGCTGATCGCCACCGCCGAGGGAACGCCCGTTGCCCACGCAACAGTGGAGTATCCGCTCTCTACCCCGCGCCCGGAGTGGAGTGAGCAGGACCCCGACGACTGGGTGCGCGCTGCCCACCAAGCCACGCGCGCCGCCATAGCAGCCGCCGTTCGCCTTGGCCATGCCGATGCATCCCACCGCATTGCCGGCATCGGCTTCAGCGGCCAAATGCACGGCGCCACCTTCGTGGACCGCAGCAATACTCCGCTGCGCCCGTGCATTCTCTGGAACGACG
>NSIA01000079.1 GCA_002737585.1 Planctomycetaceae bacterium
TCCCAAGGTGCGCTGGGTGCAACGCCACGAACCCGCCGTATGGAGCGCCACCGACTGCATCCTCCTTCCCAAGGACTACGTGCGCCTCAAGTTGGGCAGCGTGCGCGCCACCGATGCCGCCGATGCCAGCGGGACGCTCTACTTTGATGTTGCACGGCGCGTCTGGAGCATGGACATGTTGCGCGACCTGGAAATCAACGCTTCGCAGGTTCCCGCGTGTCACGAATCGCCTGATCCAGTGGACCAACTCTCCCAATCCGCAGCAGCGCTGATGGGGCTCACTGCTGGCATTCCGCTGGTGGCCGGCGCGGGCGATCAAGCAGCAAACGCCATCGGCTCAGGCATCATTGCGCCGGGCGCGGTGGCTGCAAGCTTGGGAACGTCGGGCGTGATCTTTGCGGCCAGCGATTCGTTCCGCGCCTCGCCCGACGGTGCGCTGCATGCATTTTGTCACGCGCTCCCGGGTCGATGGCATCTCATGAGTGTGATGCTCTCCGCCGCAGGAAGCATGCGCTGGTACTTGGATACCCTCGCCCGGGACGCGATTGCGCGCGCCAATGCCGAAGGAATTTCGGTCCACCAACTGCTCGATCAGGACGCCGCCACCATTGCGCCGGGCTGCGAAGGACTCCGCTTCGTTCCCACGCTCGCCGGCGAACGATGCCCCATTCCCAATCCGCATGCCCGTGGTGGGTTTCATGGCATCAGCATGGCGCATACACAGGCGCACTTCACGCGGGCGGTCATGGAAGGCGTTGCCGCTGGAATGGGTCTCTGCATGGGCCTGATTCGACAAGCCGGAATCACGCCACCCGAGGTCATTGCATCGGGAGGCGGATTTGCAAGCCCACTGTGGACCGCCATGCACGCCAACGCCTTCGGAATTCCAGTGCGTCAGGCGGAGACCCCGGACAGCGCCGCCCTCGGCGCGGCAATCTTGGCAGCCATTGGAACCGGAAATCGCGGGAAATTTCAGGAATCTTCGCGGGCGAGCGCCGCAATTACCCCCGGCATTCAGCCAACGCAATTACAGCTTTGGAAGGATCTTATGGCTGAACAAGAGGTTCTTCAAAGAACTGCCCTTTGATACAAATCAAGAATCGTCGCGCGATTTCCTTGCATGTTCGACGACCCGGGCTAATTTGTATCTAGATTGAGTTTGATAACGAGGAGGTGAAAAGGACCAACTCTGCCTTTCCCTCCTCCCTCACAAGGGAGACCGATGCGCTCGATGGGTTAAACCCCATCGAGCGTTCTTAATTTTCGGATGATTTTCCGGATGGCTGGTCGGGCGGATCCCCAAACTCCTCGCGCCGCCCCTTGGCAGCGCGCTCATCGTCCGCCTTCAACTTCGCTTCGAGTGCACTATCGCCCGATTCCTGGCGCTGTACTGCTTTCCAAGCAAAGAACGCCACGGCAATCATTCCCATGATCGCGACCAACATGGTGACAACGTTAGAGATGGACCATGCGCCGGCGGCCACAAGATGCATGGTGAGCATGATCACGCCTTCGACTTGAATTACGCCACGGCACTGGACTTGAAGCCAGTCTTACGGAGCGCGAGAACCTTGGACTGCAGGTTAGTACCAGGGCAAAGCGTCTGCGCGCCCGGCCATTCCTTATGCGTCTTGACGTTTGCAGTTGGAATGCGATAAACGAGCTGTAATTGAGCAACCGTTCGGTTCAGCCCAGCGACCTGTGCGGCTGATGGCCGCTGCGACATGAAGTTGCCCATGCACATCACACCGATATTGTTCTCGTTGCGATTCTTGACGTGCGCGCCTTGCCACTTGGTGA
>NSIA01000080.1 GCA_002737585.1 Planctomycetaceae bacterium
ATATTCGGCACATCACCCGCGGCCGCCCATGCCGCGCGCGGGCGCGCAAAGGGAACCGGTCCGTTGCTGAAGCGAACCGCCGGAGCCTGCACCTCGCCCGTCTTCGGGTCCACCTTCGGAGGAATGCACACCGTTCCCGGAGGAGCGCCAACACCTACTTCTGGAATGTCAGGCCACTCCGGCGCCGGGAGGCGGCTCGAAGCTAACTGCGTCGCGCGGCTGGTGGCGCATCCTGCCACAAAGAGCGCTCCAAAGAACACAAAGGATCGCCGCGCAATGGCCATGCCGCGTTCGGCGGATTTCGCCAAGCGGAGTGCCTCAGGCGTGCTGTCACTACTGTTGAGATCGGTGCTCATGTCGCTTCCTTGCAGACTGCTACGCACACTTGTGCAAAAAGGTCCGGGTTCCATCCTTGGATCGGCACACATGCTGTCTCGCCTGCAGTTTACGCACGACTTTCAGGCGCGCGTAAACGGCGAAATCCTGCAAGAAATCCGCCGATATCTCTTCACACCATCACGCCGCGCCGGGCTCCACCGTGAGATTCGCTTGCAGCGCCGCCATCTGCTTCTCCAGCTCACGCGTCCGCCTGATCAACTCCGGAAGTTGCTGAACAGCGATGAACTGCCGCTTGGCTAACTTGTCCGGAATGGCGGGCACGCCCAGGACCAATGCTCCGTCTGGAACATCGCGCATCACCCCGCTCTTGGCACCAACAATCGACTGCTTCCCAAGCGTCAGGTGATCCGCCACTCCAGACTGCGAAGCAATGACGGCGTAATCGCCCATCTGCACGCTGCCGGCAAATCCAACTTGCCCCATGATCAGGCAGTGCTTGCCAATTTGCACGTTGTGTGCCACATGCACCAGATTGTCAATCTTGCTGCCCTGGCCAATGACCGTTGGTCCAAGCGCGCCGCGGTCGATGGCGGTGTTTGCGCCAATCTCCACATCGTCATGAATGATGACGATCCCCACCTGCAGCATCTTGCGGTGGCGACCTTCATCAAACACATAGCTGTATCCGTCGGCGCCAATGACGGTGCCGGAGTGAATGCTCACGCGGTTACCCACTTGGCATCCGGGATAGATCACCACATTGGGATGGAGCCGCGTGTCATCGCCAACAACGCAGTCCGTACCGATGTTCACGACGCTCAGTAACGCGCAGCGCTTGCCGATGGTGGCCCGCGCGCCGACGACGCAATACGGCCCGATGTGCGCGCTTCCATCAACTTGCGCTGAGGGATCAACGACCGCTGTCGGGTGGATTCCCGCGGCATGCTCAACCGCTGGATGAAAGAGCGGCAACAGGCGTGCCACGGCGATTCGCGCATCAGCCACACGGATCACTACTTTGGAAGACGGTTGCACTTCACCCGAAACCAAGATGGCTGATGCCCCACTGCGCTCAGCAGCCTCAAGGTACGAAGCCTTCTCCGCGAACGTCAGGTCCCCAGGACCCGCCCGATCCGCTGGCGCGAATCCTTTGAGAATGACGGAGCCATCGCCGTGAACTTCGCCATGAACGCGCTCAGCGAGCTGTGTTGCTGTAAATTGCATGTTGTGGACTGATGTCAGTGACTGGTTGCCGGACGGGGGAGACGACCGGCAGCATGCTTCGCGTGGCCCGCTAAGCAATCCTTGAGACTGATCATCTTCTGCGCATCAACGTCCCACACCTTCAACCGCAAGCAGCGGTAGATATCAATGGGACGAAGGGACGTGGACTTGGGCGTCATCAGTTCCGGGAGCGCGTTCTTAACTTCCGGCAGGCGATAGAACGGAATGCGCGAATTGAGGTGGTGAATGTGGTGGTAGCCAATGTTGGCGGTGAACCAGGCCATCACTGGCCCCGTGCGCAGGAAACTTGAAGACTCCATCGCCGCAATCTCGTACGCCCAACCCGCTCGGTGGTAGAACGAAACGCCGGGGAAGTTGTGCTGCGCGTAGAAGAGATATGTACCGATTGCACTGGCGATGAAGTGCGGAATGATCATTGCCAACAGCAGTGCGGTCCAACCAAAGAACCACACCAGCAATGAGCCCATGACCACGTGGATGCCGATGGCAATAATGCCGTCGTAGTGCTCGCTGGGCTTGTTGAAGAACGGATACACGCACATCCCGTAGAAGAATATGAACACGTAGCCAAACAGAATGGTGAGCGGGTGACGCATGAACTGGTACTTCAGCCGTCGACGCGGTGAAGAGCGCAAGTATTCCTTGCTGGTCATGACCGGGAACGAGCCGATGTGTGCCGACCCAAGTTTGGAGTTGTGCTTGTGGTGATAGTTGTGCGAACTGCGCCACACGCTGCTTGGGCTCAAGCACAACATGCCAACGCCCCACATGATCCACTCCGCGGCGCGCGAGCGTGGCAAGATGGCATGATGTTGCTGATCGTGATAGATCACAAAGAGCCGCAGCACCAGCAATCCTTCCAAGACCATGCAGGCGAGTCGAATGCTGATGTGGAAATTCAAGAGGGCCCCCACAAAGGAAGCCACTAGCAGTACGAGGGTGGACAACACATACCACCAACTGCGCGCTGTTGAATCAGATGCAAACGGACGCGTGGCAAGAATGAGCTCTTTGCCAGTGCGCATCTTGGTGGCACCCTTGATATCTGTTTGCCCGTTACCGAAGTGACGGGATTCCCCGTGCTCAGATTGACGGGGATTGGGGGCAGCAATACTGATTTACAAAGTCACTTTCCGGCTGTCGACGGCGCGCGTCGCACGGTGGCCACGATGGAAGGAATGTCCCATACAAACAGTGTAGTAAGGGTCTGCACTCGGCGGTCAGACGGAATTTGCAGAAAGATTGGGAAGAGTTGCGCTCAGCGCGTCCCGAGCTGCTCCGACGCCGCAATTTCTGCTTGTAAAACAGGGTTGGAACCGCTGCGCAGATTGGGCGCAAATTCGGTGTCCTTTGGCGTTCTCGGGTACCATTTGTGGTTCACCGAAATGGCAGAAATACAACCCATCCCAGCCGTCAGCGCAGCGCCCCAAGGCGCCAACGCCGCCCCCACCGCCGACGAATACACATCGAGCACCATCCAAGTCCTGGAGGGCTTGGAAGCGATCCGGAAACGCCCGGGTATGTACGTCGGCGGCTCAGGGCCAGAAGGCCTGCACCACCTCGTTTACGAGTGCGTCGACAACGCGATCGATGAGGTCATGGCTGGGTACGCCACCAATGTCCACGTGACCATCGGCGTTGACGGCAGTTGCATGGTGGAGGACGACGGGCGCGGCATGCCGGTCGACCCCATGCGCCATGAGAACCCCACCATCAACGGCCGACCAGCGATTGAGGTGATCCTGACCGAAGTGCATGCCGGCGGCAAGTTTGACGGCAACGCYTACAAGGTCTCGGGCGGTCTGCACGGCGTGGGTATCAAGTGCGTCAACGCGCTCAGCGAGTGGACTGAAGTAGAGGTCGACAAGGGCCCAAAGACCTACAAGATTGCATTTGCACGCGGGGAAGTCTCGGAGCCGCTGCATGTGATCGCCGAACGCCAGGCGGGGGCGCGCAACGGAACGCGCATTTCCTTTAAGCCTGATCACGAAATCTTTGCTGACACCGATTTCCAGTTCGAGCGCTTGGAGCATCGCCTCCGCGAATTGAGCTTCCTGAATCCGGGTGTCAAAATCTCCTTGCGTGACGAGCGCGTTGACTCTTCTGGCAACGTTCGCGAAGAGAAGTTCCACGCCGCCGATGGATTGGCTGGCTACGTTCGGCACATGAATGCTGCGAAGAACACGCAGAGCCCAATCATTGCGGTTACCCGCGAGGATGAGGAAAGCGGCACGCGTGCAGACATTGCCATGCAGTACACGGACGCCATGAATGAAACGCTCTTGGCGTTTGGAAACAACATTCCAAACCGCGATGGCGGCACCCACGTCACGGCGTTCAAGCAAGCCGTCACTGTGGCCATCAATGGTTACGGCAAGCGCACCGGCATCTTTAAGGATGGCAAGGATGCAATCACTGGCGAAGATCTGCGCGAAGGATTGACCGCGATCATCAGCGTCAAATTGAAGAACCCCACGTTCAACAATCAGACGAAAGAGAAACTGCTCAACCCGGAGATCGCCACCTTTGTGAGCGGAGCACTGAATGAGTTGCTCGGCGCGTGGCTTGAAGAACATCCCGCCGAAGCGAAGAACATTTGCAACCGCGCCAAGCTTGCTGCTGAGGCGCGCGAAGCTGCTCGCAAAGCCCGTGAACTGATCAAGCGCAAAGGCGCCTTGGATTCTGGCGGTATGCCGCACAAACTTGCGGACTGCTCATCGAGCGACGTAGAGAAGACTGAACTCTTCATCGTCGAAGGTGACAGCGCAGGTGGAAGTGCCAAGGGCGGACGCGATCACGTCTGCCAAGCGATTCTGCCGCTGCGTGGAAAGCTCCTGAACGTAGAGCGCGCACGACTCGACAAGGTGCTGGGGTTTGAAGAAATTCGCACGCTGATTCAGGCTTTGCAATGCGGTATTGGCGAAGATTTCGATCACGCCAAACTCCGCTACGGACGCGTCATCATCATGACCGATGCAGACGTCGACGGAAGTCACATCCGCACGTTGCTACTCACCTTCTTCTTCCGGCAGATGCCGGAATTGGTGCGGCGCGGGCGCATCTACATCGCCCAACCGCCGCTGTACCAAGTGGCGCGCGGTAAGCAGAGCGAGTACGTCTTGAATGACCGAGAGATGGGCGACACGCTTGTCGACCTGGCACTCAAGCATTGCACACTGGCGGTGCGCAGTGAGGACGGAGAAATTGCTCACGAAATCCCCACTGAGAAGGTGCGGACGGTCATTCGAATCCTGAACCGCTTGGAGGAATTGGTCACCATTTCCCAGCGCCGCGGCATTCCCTTCCCATCGCTTCTTGCTGCCCGCAAGGACGACCCGACTGGCAATGACCACTTGCCGGGCTGGCAATTGGCATGGGCTGGTGGAGATGGACTGTTCTTTGCTGAAGCGGACGCTGTGAAATTCATGCAAGCCAATGGCCTTGAGCTCGGCGAAGCCAAGACCACCGCGAATGCTGCGCAAACCAACGCGGCTGCTGCGCTGGCGCACCAAGCGGCGATTGCTGCGGGCACTGGTCCAGCRGCGCGCCCGGCGCAGTTGCGCGTACTGCATGAAAACAAGGAACTTGAAAAGCTCTTCCAGCAACTCACCGCCAATGCCATCAGTATCAGCGACTGGGCACTGGAGCAGACCGAGACAGTCACCGGTGACAAACTGCCAACCAARTATGCGTGGCGCGTTCGCAATGAGAARGACGGTTCMTTTGAGTGGGCCGAGGCACCAAGTGTGCACAGCATCTTGCGGGTCCTCTATGAGGTTGGCCGTCGCGGCATCGAAGTGAAACGCTTCAAGGGACTGGGCGAGATGGAGGCTCTGCAGTTGTGGGAGACCACCATGGATCCGTCCAAGCGAACTTTGCTGCGTGTGACATGGGACGCCGCGGGTGAAGCCGATCAACTCTTCTCCATTCTCATGGGTGAGAACGTTGAACAGCGACGCGCTTACATTGAGAAGCACGCGCTTGAAGTGAAAAACTTGGATGTGTGACGATCGCGGTTCGCGCAGGTAGCGAAGTTAGCGATCACCACGTGGGGGCGGGCCGCCGCCGGGACCGCCGGGACCAAGAGGACCGCCGGGGCCACCGGGACCGCCACCGGGACCATTGCCACCAGGTCCGCCACGTGGTCCGGGTTCTGGCGGCGGAGCCTGCCGAACTGGAACGCTTGGAGGCGAGAACCAAGCGGCGTCAAACGCGCCGCTGGGAACTGCCGAACGCTCAATGATGACCATTCTTGGCTCCGCACGTCGTCCGGGACCACGACCACCGTCTGGACGGCGCCCGTCTTCAGGACCGCGACCGCCCTCGGGTTCACGGCCGTCTTCGGCACCGCGTCCACCTTCAGGACCGCGCCCGTCTTTTGGGCCGCGCCCGTCTTTCGGCCCGCGTCCGCCTTCGGGCCCGCGTCCGCCTTCGGGCCCGCGTCCGCCTTCGGGTCCACGTCCGCCTTCCAGCCCACGTCCGCCTTCGGGACCACGCCCGCCTTCCGGTCCACCAGGGCCGGCACCGGGACGATCGTCGCGCGCGGGGCGCGCAGTGGTCGCATCAGGACGTCCGCTACCGGTGCTCGCCATCGTTTCGCTCGCGCGGTTTGCTGGCGCACCACCTTCCTTCGGCCCACCAAAGTTCAGCGCCGCACGAGTCACCAGTTTGGTGTCCGGATCAATGGTCAATTCAATGGTCTCCGGCCCCCGGAATCCGCTGTTGTCGCGAGTGGCGCAAATCTGCATTGCCCCGCCCTTGTCGCATCGAACAATCTGATAGTGCGCTCCAACATCGGCAAGCAACACATCAAGCCGATCCGCCAAGAGGTCTCCTTCGGGCGTCTCAATGAAACGCGGCCAGCGCGCATCAGTAGGCATGGACAGCACTTCGCCACGCTGATCGATCGTCCAACCAGTGGCTCCATCGGTGCCTCGCGTCATGGTGCGACCGTCTTGGAAGCGAATGTCAAGGCGCACATGTTCGGCGTCACGAATATCAAGTGTTCCGGTGGCACGCGGCGCCTGTGCTTCCGACTTACCAGCACGCGCCGGGAAGATCAGTTCCAGTGCGTACCGCCGATCGCCCGACCCAGATTCGGCAACTTGTGCGGCACGAAGAATCGAATTGGCCGACGCTGGCTGCGGCGAGAACAACAGCGCGCTACCAACAATGATGGCGATCGATGCTGCTGCCGCAACGGGCGTTCGCCAGTCCCAGCGGCGTACCCGCGGAGCTGCAGAAGTGCTTGAAATACCGATCGAACCCGCAGTGCGCACGGTTTCGGTAGCGCTCCCGGTGCGCACGCGCACGATGGCACGATCAACCAAGGCGTCGACGCGCTCCGGCGTGTCATGCAATTGAACTTCGATCAATGCTCCGATCCAACGATCGTTGGCGGTGTCTTCATGCGCGAAGCGATTACTTTCATTGGTCATGCCGTTGCTCCCTTGGATTCCATGCACGTGGCGATCATGCCGCGTGCGCGCTGCAATCGCTTCTTTACTGCTTCTACATTGGCGCCCACTTCAGCGGCGATCCGAGCGATCGGCGCATCAAGGCGATAGGACAGGTGAATCACTGTTCGATATTCGTCGGGCAGGCGCGCCACGCAATCTTCAAGCCGCACCAGCTTGGCACGGAACTCTTCACGATCGCCGCGGTCTTCTGCTTCAGCGCGCCGCACAATGCCATCCAAGATGGCATCATCAGTGGGCCGCTCACGACCCATCTTTGATCGATAGTCAAGTACCAGGTTGCGCGCGATACCACGCAGCCATGCACCGAACGGTCGGGTGCGGTCGTAGTCTGGCAGTCTTCGCCATGCCACCAAAACGGTGTCTTGAAAGATGTCATCCACCGACGACGACGGTACCGAAGCGCGCAGAAATGCCAACAGTCGCTCACCGTGCTCGCGCACCAAAATCGCAAAGACATCGGCGGCATCGGGGCCGCGTCCACTGTCAGTGGTCAGTCGGAGATTCGGGGGGGTTTCAGACATGATGTGCGCCTTCTGTTGTTGCCAGTCTGAGGCCTTCGGGGACGTACATCAGCACCGAACCAGTGATTTGCACGCCGGGATAGCCATACATCGCCCTACGGCGCAGTGCGGTTCAGCCCGCGTCCCGAAATCCACGCTCCCGCAGCTGGCACGCGTCGCAGTGCCCGCAGGCCTCCCCGGCGGGGGTCGGGTCGTAACAACTGATGGTGCGGGAGAGGTCCACTCCCAGTGCCCTGCCGCGCCGAACAATGTCCGCCTTGGACAACATCAGGAGCGGCGTGTGTACGCGCATCCATCGCTCGTTGCGCTGGGTGGCCTCCGTGCCGGCCCGGGTGGCCAAGTTTGCCATGCGCTCGAAGGCCTCGATGAACTCCGGACGGCAATCGGGGTAACCGGAATAATCGATGGCATTGACCCCGATACCAATGTCACGCGCGCCGATCGACTCAGCCATTGCCAAGGCATGCGCTAGAAAGATGGTGTTGCGCGCGGGCACATAGGTAATCGGAATGTCATGGGCGTGCTCCACATCACGGTCCTTGGGAACGGCGATGTCTGCAGTGAGTGCACTTGCACCAAAGGCTCGTAGATCAATGAGCGCAGTGCGATGGCTCGCCGCGCGTAACTGCAGCGCTACCTCGGCGGCGCGGATGAGTTCCACGCGATGTCGCTGCCCGTAATCGAAGCTGAGCGCGTGGCACTCAAATCCTTCGGCGGAAAGGTGCGCAAGAACGACGGCAGAATCCATGCCGCCAGAGAGAAGTACCACTGCACGCCGAGCGCCACTCATGACGGACTTGCCACCTGCTCAAGTACTTGTTGCAGAATGCGCCGCGTTGTCAGCGTGTCGCCTTGATGCATGTAAGTGCGACTGACCACGCGATGCGCGCACACCGGAATCACATTGGCGATGACATCTTCAGGAACGCAATACTCTCGTCCCGCTAAGAGCGCCGTGGCACGCGCCGACTGCGCAAGCGCCAGCGAACCACGCGGACTGATGCCCACTTGTAACTCTTCATGCGTGCGAGTTGCTGATGCCAGTGCAATCACATAGTCAACCAGCGACTGCTCCATGCGCACTGCATCCACTGCTGCTTGCAACTCAACCACCTCGGGCCCAGTCATCACTGGTCGAAGGTCGCGGAGCGTGGTGCGCGCGGGCTGGCGATGCAGAATTCTGCTCTCGTCATCAGGGCTTGGATATCCGAGCGACATGCGCATCAAGAATCGATCCAGTTGATTCTCCGGAAGGAAATACGTGCCTTCAAATTCGTATGGGTTCTGCGTTGCCACCACAATGAACGGCGCCGGCAGCTGGAACACATGTCCATCCGCACTCACCGTGCCCTCCGCCATGGCTTCAAGGAGCGCGCTCTGCGTGCGCGGCGTGGCACGATTGATTTCATCGGCCAGCACCACGTTTGCAAAGACCGGGCCTTTCTTAAACTCAAAGGCCTCGCGCTCGCGGTGGTAGATACTGACGCCGGTGATATCGGAGGGCAAGAGATCCGGGGTGCACTGGACACGGCTGAAGGCGCAGTCCAGGCTGCGGGCAAGCGCATTCGCCAGAACGGTCTTGCCGACGCCCGGCACATCCTCAATCAGTACATGGCCGCGCGCAAGCAGACAGACCACCAAGCGGTCAACCGCCTGCAGATTGCCCATGTAGACGCTGGCGATATTGTCACGAAGGCGATGGAGGGGGGCTACATCTTGCATCTATTTCCTCCGCAGTCGGAGGGTGAAGTATATCGTTCACCAACCTCATGCAGACGGCGCACCCATCCGACGACGGCCCAGTTCTTGATGTGCATGTTCCATGCGTGCGCTGCCAGTACGACCTCATCCGCACGCATGTCTACGGAAAGTGCCCAGAGTGTGGTCTTGAAGTGATGGCCACAGTGGCGCAACATGCTGATCCTCAGGTGGCATTTTTGGCGGCTCCAGAGTCGCCCCGCCTGGCCTCCAACGCGATCATTGCAGTCACGGTCGCGCCGCTGTTGGTGATGCTTGCGCAAGGATCCGGGCCAGCACTCCGCACCATCGACGTACTTGCAGGCAGGGGACGATCATTGCCATCGCAGGTGGAAAGACCCTCATGGATAGTGTGCGCGGTGTTGCTGGCAATTGCCGCATTCCTGTTACGCAAGGGGCTTGCCGAACGCGCCAACCCGACACTGCGAGCAAGTATCGGTAGCGCACGCGTGACACGCCTCACGGTGGGGCTCGGGACATGGTCGGCGGTACTGGCCGCGTCGTTCGTGATCTCATTGCTTGACGCAGCAAAGTCCAACAGCTTTGCGGGGATCGTGCTGGCCGTGCAACTACTGCCGATGGTATTCACGCTCCTCACACTTGGACCACTCCTTGGTCGCGCGGGCGCCATGAGCCGCGCTTACCGCGAGGCGCGCCATGGCAAGCAAGGCGCAGAGGTACTGACCATGACGCTCGCTGCAACCTGCGTATTGTTTGTTGCAGCACCGATCATCGAACGCACCCAATCGCCGGAAGTGGCTGGAATCGCCCAGATCTTCTCGCTGGTTCTCTTGATTCTCTCTGTCCTCGGCTTGGCGTATATCACTGCCAACGGCTGGGTGATTGCCACGGCACTGCGTGCCCCGCGCATTGATCCGCGGCGGTGGCAGTAAGGCAGCGATTCAACACCGAAACGTTGCACGCACCGCGTTCGCTCACTGACCCTTCGGTTTCGTGACGGCTTCCATGACGCGCTCGAGATTGAAACTGCCAGGCTTCTGGCGCGGCGGGAATTCGCGGAAACTCTGTAGCCAGTTGCCAACGTATGCGCCCGCAGGTGCGATGGCAAACATGTGCTCCAGGTACCAGCGCTGGTAGTCCATACCGATGTCGGGAGCCAACTCAAATGGATCCATGCGCAAGTTGGTGAGCATCGGTGCACGCAGGACTTCAAATGGTGCCTGCCAAACATGCATGCCATGTGCGTTCTGCTTGAGGAACGTGGCCTTCCAATTCTCATAGCGCAACGCGGCAACGCTGCCGTCGTCGGTCCAATAGATGAATTCCTTGCGCGGCCAAGTTCCTTCGCCCTTCAAGGCTGGAAGCAGGTTGTAGCCGTCAAGATGTACTTTGTAGGTGGCGTCGCCGACTTTGCGCCCGGTCAGTAGGTCTTCCTTGACACTTGCGTCTCCCGCAGCGGCCAACAGCGTGGTCATCATGTCCTCGTGTGCACCGATGTCATTGACCACCGTGCCCGGCTTAATCACGCCGGGCCAACGAATGGCGCATGGCACGCGGTATCCACCCTCCCACTGCGTGTTCTTCTCGCCACGGAACATCGTGGTGCCACCATCCGGCCACGTGAACGACTCCGCACCGTTGTCTGAGGAGTACATGATGATGGTGTTCTCAAGCATTCCCAGTGCCTCCAACTTGGCAAGCACTTCGCCAATCTGGCGATCGTGTTCCACCATGCCGTCGGCGTAGATGCCCAGTCCGGTCTTGCCAGCAACGCCTTCTTTGAGATGCGTGAAGATGTGCATCTTGGTGGAGTTCCACCACATAAAGAAGGGTTTATTGTCCTTTGCGGCGCGGTCAAGGAAGTCAAATGCCTTTGCATTCACTTCTTCATCGATCGTCTCCATGCGCTTCTTAGTCAGCGGACCCGTATCAGTCATGCGACCGTCCGCGAAACTGTGAATGACACCGCGTGGTCCAAACTTCTTCTTGAATTCTGGGTTCTTTGGGTAGTCGCTGCGCTCTGGTTCTTCCTCGGCATTCAAGTGATAGAGATTGCCAAAGAACTCATCGAACCCGTGCGCCGTCGGAAG
>NSIA01000081.1 GCA_002737585.1 Planctomycetaceae bacterium
CGCCTGGAAAAGTCCAGCGCAGGTGAGCAGCCGGAAGTTCCGGAAGTTCGATTTGCGATCGTTGGTCGCCGCAATGCCGGCAAGAGTTCGCTGGTAAATACGCTGGCTGGTGAGCCGCGCGTCATTGTCAGTGAAATTGCTGGCACCACCCGCGATGCTGTTGATGTTCGCTTTGAAATTGACGGCAAGGTGTTGGTTGCCATTGACACCGCTGGCGTTCGTAAGCGCAAGAGTTGGGCTGATGACGTTGAGTTCTATTCAAATGCGCGCACCGACAACGCCATTGAACGCGCGGACGTTTGCGTGCTGCTTCTGGACGCCACCGAGAAGTGCTCGCAGATTGAGAAGCGCCTCGCAAGCCAGCTCGAGGAGAAGTACAAGCCCACGGTGATTGCGGTTAACAAATGGGACCTGGTCTCCGGCAAGCTTTCGCCAAAGGACTACACCGAATACCTCACCCAAGAATTCCCCGGGCTTGAATTTGCGCCGATCGTATTCATCAGTGCCAAGGACGGCAGTGGTCTGAAGGAATTGCTGGGCATGATTGCCAATCTTGATCAACAGACCAAGCACCGCGAAGGAACTGGACGCATCAACAACGCAGTGCGTGAAATTCTGGAGGCGCGCGGACCGAGCTCCGCACTGGGCACACGCGCCAAGGTCTTCTACGTGGCGCAAATTGATGTGCGGCCGCCAACGATCGCTATGGTGGTCAACAAGCCCGACCTCTTTAAGGGCACCTATGAGCGGTATTTCAAGAACCAATTGCGCGAGCACTTGCCGTTCAGCGAAGTTCCGATCAAGTTGATCTTTAGCGAACGCAAGCGCGAAGAGCGTCGACACTAGACACTCCACACTGGGCGCGTGCTTCCACACGTGTTCTGCTGTTCCGCGTGGCACATACGTGGGTCTGTCCCCTACCCCGGACGTACTGCCCAAGTGATCACGAACGCAACAGCTGCGAGCGCGCCGACAATACCCGTCCCGATCGCTGCTGCAGCAAAGGCGTCGAGCGTGGCAATTCGAAATGCTGAGCGAGCTAAGAACGCTGTTGCAGCGGTAAACGCCAAACCGTCAAACGCCAGCTTGAGCATCGGTTGATCAATCGGAACGAAGTTGGTGAGCGCGGCCACTGCTACGCATGCAAAGGCGCGGCTGATGATGTCAATGGCGGATCCCGGCGGTCGCCCGCGCACCAACGCAATGGCGGCGAACGCCGCTGCGCCCGCGCCAGTGCACAGCAGAAGCCAGACCACCGAGGCGCCGGCGGCAGAGAGTCGCTGAATGGCTGTTGGAGAAATCGTCTCAATTGGAAGCAGCGCTGGCAACCCCGCCAAGCAACCAATCACCAAGGCAAGCAGTGCCACCACGCCGACGCCGCCCCAGAATCGGAAGTCGCCCTCCGGACAGAGGGGAAGATCATGCGCACGTTCGTTCATGGGGCGGTCATCGTATCCCGTGTCGTGGGATATCCTCAGCTGCGCCATGGATATTCAGATCCGCGACCGCAGCCGCCAGCCCATCGGCGTGGCACAGGTGGATCCAGCGGCGCGACCCATGTTGGTCCGTGCAATCGCTGCGGATGGGGCACCGCATGAAATCTATCTTGACTGGGAACACGCGCTTGACGATGCGGGGCAATTGCGTTCGTGCGTGACATGCGGATGCCAGCATCTCTATCGGCGCCGCACCCTGCCACGATTTGCCCCGTTTGCGCTGGTGCTTGCGGGGGCTGGAGTGGTGGCAGGAGTGCTTGGCTACTCGAGCGACCCCATCGTGCTTGCGGCGTTGGTGGCACTGCTGGTGCTTGACGGCGCAGTGTTGGTGCTCGCCCGAGTGCAGTTGGTGTGCTATCGCTGCGGCAGCGCTTACGGGGGCGCGCCGATCGCTCGATACCACCGTGCCTGGGACGCCCGCGTCGCCGCCGAACCGGACAACCAGCCGACAATTGCCAATGACATGAACGCCCCAAACGATGCCCGCGGGCCATCGCTACCATCAAACCCATGAGCGCCCCATACATTGCGCCAACTGTTGGCGACACCGCATGGATGAGTTCCTTGGGTGGTTGCTTTGTTGTGTTTGATGGCCCCGACGGCAGCGGGAAGAGCACGCAGTTTCGACGCTTCGCTGACATCGCACGTGCAACCGGGCTTGAAGTGGTGGAAGTACGCGAACCCGGCGGCACCGCGATCGGTGAGAAGGTTCGAGCCATCTTGCTTGATCCAGCCAATGCAGAGATGACCACGCGCAGTGAAATGCTTTTGTACATGGCCAGTCGTGCGCAACTGTATGAGCAACGCATTGCGCCGGCGATTGCATCGGGTGCGCTGGTCCTTGCCGACCGCTTTGTATCAAGCACGCTGGCTTACCAAGGCACCGCTGGGGGAATTGACGAAGAAGAGATCTTGGCTGTTGGAAAGGTTGCCACTGGAAATCATTGGCCAGACCTCACGGTGGTATTTGATGTTGATACTGATGTTGCTATGAAGCGTCTATCACCGCTTCTTGATCGCATGGAACAGAAGGGCATGGACTTCCACGCACGCGTTCGCAGTGGATACCTCGCGCAAGCAATCCGTTGGGCGCATCGTTATGCAGTGGTGAACGCGAGTGTTGCTCCGGATGCTGTTACACACGGACTGCTTGATGCAGTGGCAACTTGGACAGCGCAGCGATTGGCAACGCGTAGTGGAACGC
>NSIA01000082.1 GCA_002737585.1 Planctomycetaceae bacterium
GGTKCCTGGTGARGACTTCGCTGCGCTTGATGCGCAGGCGATTGAATCACATCGAGCAGGTGATTGGCGTGGATTGATTGCGGGCGGACGGCGGCTGTTGGCGTCTGCAAACACACCTGCCGAGCGTGCGCGTGCGCTCAATCGGCTTTCAGGTGGGCATGATGGACTCGGGCGCTATTCCAAGAGTCTTGAATGCCTGCGCGAGGCACTGTCGCTCACGCCACTCACACCGCAGCTAGAGCTGATGTTGCGTGTCAATCTTGTGGGTGCGCACTATGCGCTTTGGCATGTCATTGAAGCGCGTGCCACGGCGCGTGAATTGGTCGATCGCTTTGAAATGCGACCGCCAAATGGGCGGGTTGAGCGGGTAGCGCAGGCATTTTCACTGATGTACCGCGGGCACTGCGCACGGCGCGCGATTACAACGTGCACTGAAGATGCACACCGCAATGCCAATGAAGCGTGCGCAGACCTCGAACGAGCTGGCACTTTATTTTCTGCCCTTGCTCGTGAGTTCGGCGACGATAGTTACGGTGGCGTCGCCAACACTTGCCGCGGTGCTCTGCTTGAAGTGCATTGCACACTTGGATTGCTGGACCCGCTCGATGCGGTGTCAACAATTACCGAAGCGCTCGGTGGTGTGGAGGATCCGTTGTTGGCGCCCCCAGGAGATTGGCTGGAGAGTTATGGTTGGTGGTGCATCTTTGGATGCAATGTGGCAGTCCGKCATTTGGACGATCCGCACTTCCACCGCGCCATGGCGATATTTACCAACAAGGCGATCGAGATCGCGGACCGACTTGGAAACTGGTCGCTCCGAGAACGCGCATTTAGCCTTGAGCAGATGCGGCGGGAACGCCTGGAAAAGTCCACTGGCTTTGAGGCCGAGTGGATCCTTGATGAGGAAGATGTCCGCACGATCGCTGGCACGATGGGCAGGTTTCCATCGTTCCGCGAAACCGGCTGGCGAATCCTTGCCGATGCCCGCATTGTCGAAAAGGTATGAAAGGAGGAACACACCATGAAAATGCAATTTGTAATCAGTCATAGTTTGCGTGTTGGTCCCACGGGCACGAAGTCACTTCTTTCATCTTCGATACTTCTGATCGTGGCGTGCCTTGCTTTCATTCCCTGCTCACCAGTGGTGGCGGAGAATCAAGGTGTGCAAGCCACGGAGCGGATCGACGGGAAATCGGTGGACCGTCGGCGTTGGTGGCTTGATATCTGGGCCCACTCCATGCAGGAAACGTGTTTTATCGCTTGGATGGACACGCAGTTTGCTGGTGGTAGCTGGCGATGGGTCTTGCCCGTTGAGCAAGTGAACTCGATTTATCTTTGGTGGTCCGTTGCGGTGTGGGGTGTGCCCAACGGCAAGTAACCGGTGCATGTGCGCCGAAATTTATTGATGTCAGTTTCACCATCGGGCGGGGTCTCATCTAGACTSCGCCCGATGGGCGCTAGTGGACATGCAGCAAACAATCATGCTTCGGCACATGCGCACGCGCATACCCCTGCGCACGAACACTGTCCGGGGTTGCTGCTCTTGATCTGCGGTCCATCCGGCGTCGGCAAGACCACCATTGTGCATGAACTCATTCGCCGATTCGGTGGTTTGTTTTCCGTCAGCGCTACGACGCGGCAACGATCACCACAAGAGCGTGATGGCGTCGATTATTTCTTTGTCGATGAGCGGACCTTTCAGGAGTGGATTACTGAGGATCGGTTCCTTGAACACGCTCAGGTCTTCGGCCGTGCGTGGTATGGGACACCTGAGGCTCCGGTCCGCGCTGAACTGGCAAAGGGTCACTTAGTGGTGCTCGATATCGACGTTCAGGGTGCGGACAATGTGCGCAAGCGCATCCCTGAGGCGTTGGCAATCTTTGTACTCCCGCCCAATGAGCAGGAGCTCTTGAAGCGGCTGCGAGCGCGTGGTCGTGAGGATGAAGCTGCTATTGAGCGTCGCTTTGCGGAGAGCAAACTTGAGATCGCGCGCGCCACGCAGGGTCAGACTTTCGACGCCTTTGTGGTGAACGACACGCTGCCCCGTGCTACGGATGAAGTGTCGGCCATTGTTGCGGCACGACTCGCAAAACGGGACTAGGGGTGTGGGGCATATCTGGACGTGCGCTCCGGCGCCCGCAAGCGTGGTTCCGGGAGATAGTGCGGCTTTAACGGGATAAATCGCTCAAAAGCACCGCGAATTTCTGCAGGATGCAAAGAGACTGTCCTTGATCAACAGGCTAAAGTAGTACCTGTTGCGGTGCACGAGCACTGCCCTGGCGATGGCGCCCGCACCTTTGAGGCCTCTGTTGACTACTGCACGCATTCCACTTCCGCGTCCGCCCGCCACCAATCCTGCTGAGTTGCTGGTGCGATACACCGTCCCGATTATCACTGTCCACATCCTGGCGCTCTTGGTGTTTGTGCCAGCATTCTTCTCATGGACCAGTGTGATCTTGTGTGTTGCTGGCGTTCACGTGTTTGGGCAGACCATCACCATGGGCTACCACCGTCTGTTAGCGCACCGCAGCTTCAATACGCCGCGTTGGTTTGAGCACACACTCGTACTCGGTGCGCTCTGCTGTCTTGAGGATTCCCCS
>NSIA01000083.1 GCA_002737585.1 Planctomycetaceae bacterium
TGACGAATGTCGTCGTACAGTTCGCGRCAACGCTCGAACGTTGCGCGCGCGGCRTCGGCCCCGCCAGTCAGCGGCGCCATGCACATGAGACCGCGTGGCCGAACATTCACCATCGTGTCGATCTGTGCCACCAAGTGCCGTGCGGCGCCGGGGGCAACCCCTTGTTTGGATGACTCGCCGCTGACATTCACTTCCACAAGCACCTCAATGGGGCTCTCGCGTCGGGCGGCGGCGATCTGAATTTCTTCGGCAAGGCGCAGGCTGTCCACCGACTGAATCAGTCGGGTTGCCTCAACAGCCTTTTTGACTTTGTTGCGCTGCATGGTGCCGATCATGTGCCAGCGCACCACGGGCGCTGTTCCACCAAGTTCGGCGTGGCGCGCGCGCCACTCATCRATCTGCGCGGTTCGCTGCAAGAGTTGTTGCACGCGGTTCTCTGCAAAGTCCACTTGGCCCAATTGCATGAGTTCGCGAATCTGTTCCACCGAACCACTCTTAGAAACAACCACCAGCATGATGTCTTCTGGTCGACGGCCAGCGACCTTGGCGGCAGAGGCGATACGCGACTGAACATCCAAGTAGCGCTGCTTGAGGGTGGTGCCGTTCGCGTCCTGCGTTCCGGTGATCATGCGTAAAGGATACGGCGCTCAGGGGAAGGGTGAATGGGGGAATTGTCAGGGGCGATGCCGCGGGGGTAGTGGGGATTGCGTGGGGTTCGCGAGGATTGTGCTGCGTGGCGACAGGTGGACGCTCGTTGCACTCGTATCCTGACAAGCGATGAGCGCCAAACACACCGTYACAAAGCCCAGCAACTGCCCGTGCATCCTGATCATCCGTGATGGCTGGGGTATCAATCCGCACCCCCAGGAGCGCGCGGCGGACGGAACGCGGCTTGGCAAGACGCCAGTATGCGACCGGTTCGAACAAGAGTGGCCACACACATTGATCAAGACGTCTGGTGAAGATGTTGGACTKCCCATCGAGAATGGCGAGCCAGTGATGGGCAACAGTGAGGTTGGGCATCAGAACATCGGCGCTGGTCGGATTGTTGACCAAGAGCTGATGCGAATCACGCGCGCGGTGCGCAGCGGTGAGTTTGCGCGTAATGAGGGATTGGTTGCTGCGTGCGCGCATGCCAAGGGAACTACGGATGATGGTCGATCGCGTGCGCTGCACATCATGGGCTTGGTAAGTGGCGGGAAAGTACACAGCGACTTTTTGCATCTTGAGACGCTTGTGCAACTTGCAAAGTCACAAGGAGTCCCCAGTGATCGCGTATTTGTGCATGTGTTCACTGATGGGCGTGACACGGCGCAACAGAGTGGCCTTCCGTTCGTTGAGCGGCTTGAGGAGTTGCTCGCTCAGGCGGGTGGACGCATTGCGACGGTGATTGGGCGATACTGGGCAATGGACCGTGATTTCCGGTGGGATCGTGTGGAGCGTGCGTGGAATGCAATCATGGATCGCGCGGGAACAACGTACGGAGCGAATGCTGTGCAGGTGATGCGTGACTATTACGCACATCCGACGTCGCCGAATATGTCAGGGGATGAGTTCATTCCGCCAACAAGAATTCTGCGTGACGCTGGTGTGCCAACGGATGGCGATGCGGTGGTGTTCTTCAATTTCCGTGGTGATCGACCGCGCGAACTCACGATGGCGTTTGTGTTGCCGGATGATGCGTGGTCAAAGGTCAAGTCTGGTGGATTTGCGCGTGATCCGCACCCGCATGGTTTGCACTTTGTCACGATGACGGGGTACGAACAAGGTCTGCCAGTGCGGGTGGCGTTTGAGCGCCCAGCAAAGATGCCACACGTCATGGGTGAGTGGATTTCTAGCTTGGGTCTAACGCAATTTCGGTGCGCGGAAACGGAGAAGTTCCCACACGTGACGTTCTTCTTCAATGACTACCGCGAAGAGCCGTTTCCGGGGGAGAGTCGGACCTTGATTCCAAGCCCAAAGGACGTGGAGACTTACGATCAGAAGCCGGAAATGAGCGCATACGGAGTGCGCGACGCAGTGTTGGGGCGCATTGCGGCGGCGGATTGCGAGTCATTCATAGTGGTGAACTTTGCAAATCCGGACATGGTGGGGCATACGGGAAATCTGCAAGCGGTGATCAAGGCATGTGAGGTGGTGGATGAATGCGTGGGGCAGATTGTGGAAGCGACGCTGGCGCGAGGCGGGAGCCTGGTCATCACCGCCGACCACGGCAACGCTGAACAAATGAAGGACCCAAAGACGGGTGAGCCACAGACAGCGCACACGAATTTCACCGTGGAGTTGTTTGTAGTGGGAGAAGCGTTCCGTGCTGTGCAACTACGGGAGGGCGGCCGACTCGCAGACATCGCACCAACAATGTTGGCAATGATGGGCTGCCCACAGCCCCCCGAAATGAGCGGCACCAGCCTCATCTAAATTCGTCCCGTTCCTCCCGTTCCCCCCGGACCAATTTATTTGCGGTGAAATTCGGCACGAMTTTTGAAATGTCGCYAGCGCGTGGGCATGATGCGCCTATGCCTCGACGACGAAGGGCCATCATCCCCGGCGTTCCGCACCATGTGACCCAACGGGCCGCGCATGGTCGCTACATCATTGAGTCCGATGATTCCAAGGCGATTCTGATCGATCTCCTCGCCCAATGGGCGAACCGAACAGGAGTACTTGTTGGCGGCTTTGTGCTCATGAACAACCACTTCCACAYGTGCCTAACCCCACCCAGCGAAGACGCGTTGAGTCTCATGATCGGTCGCGCCACCGCCTTCCTATCGCGCTGGATCAACGTTGGCCTTCGCGATGTTGGTCCAAACTGGCAAGGGGCGTTCTACGCCGCGCCAATGGATGACGAACACACCATCGCCGCGCTCCGATACATCGAACGCAATCCTGTCGCCGCAAAGCTCACCAGTAACCCCTGTGACTGGCGTTGGTCAAGCGCCGCATGGCATGCGGGACTCGGTCCAAAGCCCGCAATCATTTCGACGGACTATCGACTATGCACCGAGGCCAAAGCGTGGCGAGACAGTCTTGATGTCGAGCAACCAGAATTACTAAGACGAAAGATCCACGCCGCCACGACGAACGGCGATCCGCTCGCTGATGATCAATGGATCGACCGCATGGAGGCCGTACTCGGCCGCCCCTTGCGCCGCCGCCCGCGCGGACGACCGCCAGAAAATGGTCCGGGAGGAACGGGACGAATTTAGGGTCAGCCGTGAATCATGCGGCCTTCGGCGCCAAGGGCCGCTTCGTGCATGCTTTCCGCCATCGTTGGATGCGCATGCATCGTCGCAATGATGTCATCAACCGTTCCCTCAAGGGCCTTCGCCACGCAAATCTCGTGGATCAACTCACTGGCGTTCTCGCCAATGATGTGACCGCCAAGGATCTCGCCGTACTTTTTGCTGACAATTAACTTGACCATGCCCTCGGCCGCGCCGTCGGCAATCGCCTTGCCATGACTCTTCAGGCTGTACTTACCAACGCGGTACTCAATGCCCTTCTCCTTCGCCGCGCGCTCTGTCAAGCCAACGCTCGCCACTTGCGGGTTGCAGTACGTTGCACCAGGAATCGCGTCGTAGTGCACGCCGGTTGATGCGTGTCCAAACATGCGCTCGACCGCAACAACTGCTTCTTCACTCGAAACGTGCGCAAGCCATGGACCGCCAATGACATCACCGATCGCGTAAACGCCGGGCACGCTGGTTACGTATGTCGCCTTGTCCTTCTTCTCCATGTAGTCCGTAGAGATGTGCCCCTTGTCCGTCTTCAGGCCCAGCGACGCGTCAAACAGCCCTTCAAAGCGGCCTGCAACGCCAATCGCTACTAGCACGGTCTCTGCGTCAATCGTCTCGGACTTCTTGGTCGTCTGATCTTCGATCGTGACCTTCGCGCCCTTGGCCGTCTTCTCCACAGCCTTGGTCATGCAGCCGAGTTTGAACTCAATGCCCTGCTTGCTGAAGATCTTCAGTGCTTCCTTGGAAATCTCATCATCCTCAACCGGCATGATGCGATCAAGCATCTCCACAACGGTCACTTTCGTGCCGAACGCGTTATAGAAATAAGCGAACTCCATGCCGATCGCGCCGCTTCCAACAATCACCATCGACTCTGGTCGTGTTGGCAAATTCATCGCCTCGTAGCTGGAGATGATGGTCTTGCCATCCTTCGGAGCAAACGGCAATTCGCGCGGCGCCGCACCGGTAGCAATCAGGATCTTGTCGGCCGTGATGATCATGTCATCCTTGGAAACCGCCCCGGTTCCGCGATAGTAATCATCGTCTGCCTTGGAAACTTGCACCTTGCATGGTCCGCCCGCTGTCTTGCCAGCGATGATCTTGGCGTGCCCTTGAATATGCTCGATCTTGTTCTTCTTGAGGAGGAATCCAATACCGCCATTCAGTGTGCCCGCAACATTCCGCGAGCGACCGATGACTTTGGACCAATCCAGCTTGACGTTCTTGGGGTCCACCTCAAAGCCCATGTCCGCACCGTGCTTGAATGCCTCCGTGTAGACGCTTGCTGCATGCAGCAGGGCTTTGGTTGGAATGCAGCCCCAGTTCAGACATACTCCGCCGAGCTTGGCGCGCTCGATGCACACCACCTTCTTGCCAAGTTGCGCTGCGCGAATTGCTCCGACATAGCCGCCGGGTCCGCCGCCGATCACGATGAGGTCATAATGCTTTACGTCTGCCATGGGTCAATTCCTCGTGTAGGTAAGTGCAGGTGAAGGGTGCACATCGTAGGGATCTCCGGCGCCGCGCGACCGAGCCTGGTCACCCAACAGCGCGGCGAACCGTCCCTGAAACCCTACCCCCTGCCATTCGAGCGGAAATCTGCCTTTTTGCTAGCATCCGACCGCTTCAGGACCCCCCTTGCGAACCGCCATCATTAGTGACATCCACTCGAACCTGTCCGCCCTTGAAGCGGTCTTGGCCGACATTGATCAGCGCAAGGTGCAACGCATCATTTGCCTSGGYGATTTGATCGGCTACGGTCCGGACCCGGTTGCCTGTGCCGACCTGGTTGCGGAACGCTGCGAATGGTCGCTCCTTGGGAATCACGACTTTGGCGTCCTGTACGAGCCAACCAATTTCAACTCTGCCGCCGAGCAGGCTGCCTACTGGACTCGCCGCCAGTTTGAAGCCGCCGCTAAAGAAGACACCATTGCCGGTGAACGCCGCTGGAACTTCCTTGGTCACCTCAAGGTGCGCGTCAACGACAACAATTACCTCTGCGTGCACGGATCGCCCCGGCGGCCGATCAATGAATACCTCTTCCCTGACGATGCGATTAACAATCCGCATAAGTTGGAGAGCATCTTTGGTCGCTTCGACCGCATGTGCTTGGTGGGTCACACGCACCACCCAGGAGTGTTCACTGAGGATCAAGAGTTCTGGAAGCCTGAYGAACTGCCAGATCGCACTTTCAACGTTGACCCCGTGCAAAAGGCGATCATCAATCCCGGCTCTGTTGGGCAGCCACGCGACGGCGATCCGCGCGCCTCATATGCCATCCTTGACACCGATGCTGGCGAAGACAAGCACCGCATCGAATTTCACCGACTTCCGTACGACATCGACATTACCGTTGCCAAGATCCACGCGATCCCTGAGCTCCACGATTGGCTCGGCGATCGACTGCTTGAAGGACGCTGAGGCCCGGCTGTATGGCCGGCATCGCTTCCCGACCAACGCGCCGAGCGCGTTACCGAACTGAACACTATGAACAGCAATTCTCCGGCCCCCCGGAAGCAATCCGTCTTCAACATCCGCCGATTCCTGCTCACCGCTGCATTGATTGCGGTGGTCGCTGGCATCGCGGGCATCATTATCACTGGTCGGAATGGTGGCAGTGGTCCGGTTGCCACGCCAACCACCGATGCCAATGCGTCTGCGAACGCGGTTGCACCAAGCACCACGGCTACAGCGGCTACCGCGACAACCCAAGGCGCCCAATCCGCCGCTACCCAGCCAGCAACTGCTCCGCCTGCGGCRGCCCCCGCCATCGTCAAGCCTGCTGCGGATGAACTGGCGTGGGTCGCAGCCGCGCCTGGTTCGCCCACCGAAAAGGCCACGCCAATCGGTTCGCTCGATGCCAAGGTCGCGCAATTCCAGCTGCAACTCACCGCGCGCGGCGCGGGTATTTCTGAAATCATCTTTAGCGACCTGTGGCAAACCGCTCGCGACGCGGCAAGTGCACGCACTGGTACCCCGCCCGCTGAAGGTCAATACGTGTTGAACGCGCCAGGAAAGTTGCAGGGCTTCAGTGTTCCACTCCTATCGGCGCGTGTCCTTGATGTTGACGGTCGGCAAATTCGCATCGACGGCAATGTCTGGCGAGAAACCGCGCCTGGAACATTCGTCACGGAGATTTCTGACGGCACCGGCGCACTGCAACTGCGCGCCACGCGCCGGTGGGTAGTAGAGCCTGGCTCTTACGACCTCCGCTGCGAGCAGCGCGTTGRGAACCTTTCRTCCACGCCTCACGTCATCCGTTGGATTCAATTTGGACCAACGAATCTTGCCCGCGATCCGAATGACTCTGTCGACCCGCGTCGTTTCCAGTCGGGTTACTTGATGTCGAAGGAACGTGATCCTGGTCAACAGACCGTCATCGTTCACGATGCAACCATTGACCAGTCCAAGCTGGTCACCCAGGTCGAAGAGGGAGATGTTGTGGTTTGGCCCAATGAACGCCAGACACAAGAGCGCTACGGACTGTCGTGGTTTGGTGCTACAAATCGCTATTTTGCGCTTGCCGTCCATGCGCCCTACGCGGCACTTGGCTCAACAGCCAAGACCATTGCCCCTGCTATTGCCAGTGTCGCCGCACAGGTTGGCGATGGCGTGCATAAGGGAATTCCCGAGAAGGTGATCTTCACTACGTGCTCAAGCGATGCGCTGACCATTGCGGCCGGCGCAAGTGCCGCATTCGACATCGGTGTCTTTGCGGGACCGTTGGAACGTTCCATGTTGACCACCATGCAGCCATATGCGGCRCTCAACATGCAGGGACTGATCCTGTACCTGATGAGTGGCTGCTGCAATTTCTGCACGTTTGCGTGGCTTGCTGATTTCCTCGTCTGGTTCCTTGCGTTCCTTCACCACTACGTGGTCTTTGACTGGGGATTGGCCATCATCGCACTGGTGGTGGTGGTGCGCGGTTTGCTGCACCCGCTCACGCGACGTTCGCAGATCTCCATGCAACGCGTGACCAAGCAAATGGCTTCCATCAAGCCAGAAATCGATCTACTGCAGAAGCGTTATAAAGAGGATCCAAAGAAGCTGCAAGAAGAGACCATTCGCCTGTACCGCGAAAAGGGCGTGAATCCACTTGGTTGTGCTGGTGGCATGGTTCCAACGTTCTTGCAGATGCCGATTTGGATCGCCCTCTATGCCGTCCTGTATTTCGCATTCGAACTGCGTCAACAGCCTGCGTTCTTTGGCATCTTCCAGAAAATGGGTGGCTGGCCATTCTTGAGCGACCTGAGTGCACAAGATCGCTTCATCTCGCTGCCGTTTGAAGCGAATCTGTACATCGCCACGGTCGACTCGATCAACTTGATCCCTATCTTGATGGGCGTGGTGTTCTTCATTCAGCAGAAGTACATGACCCCACCGCCCACGGCGACACAGACGCCCGAACAAGAGCAACAGCAGAAGATGATGAAGTGGATGATGGTCATCCTCTTCCCGGTCATGCTCTACACCGCGCCGAGTGGTCTCACCTTGTACATCGCCACCAGCACGCTCGTTGGTATCTATGAAAGTATCCGCGTGAAGGCCGAAGTGGCGAAGATGGACTTCAGCAAGCCGCAAACTGCGAAGAATGGCTGGTTGCAGAAGGCCTACGGTAGCGCCATGAAGCGCGCGCAAGATGTGCAACAGAAGGCACAGAAGCGGTCGCAGGCGAGTGTCACCAAGGCGCCAAGTAAAAAGTTCCGTGATAAGTAAATGGATTGGCGCTAAGTAAATGGATCTGCAATCGATGAGCAAATCCGCGACGGGTGAACGGCTCCTCGGCAAGTAAACAGCTCCGCCATTAGCAAGCGGATCCACAACAAGTGATCTGATCACGGCATGGACAGCCAGAGCGTCATCCTCGCGGTCGCAAGCCCTCCAGGAAGTGCGATGCGCGGGATTGTTCGTGCCAGTGGTAACGAAGCATGCCGGGTGTTGTGGAACGCCATGGATCCAGACTGTCCTGGAAGCATCGCGGTTCGTGCGCGTGTGCGTGGCGTACATGTGGTGCGCTTACGTGACCCATCCATACCAGCGCTTGCCATGGTCATGCCTGGTCCCACAAGCGCCACCGGTGAAGACTGCGCTGAGATTCACACTGCTGGAAATCCATTCGTACTTGAACGAATCATGACTGCCGTGATCGCGCACTCTGATGGCACAGCACGGCGCGCCCACCCGGGCGAATTCAGCGTACGCGCAGTCTTGTCGGGTCGCATGCCGATTGCATCGGCGGAGCGCGTCGCCGCTGTCATTATGGCTGAAACCGATGCACAACTTGCGGCGGCATCCATGCTTCAGGCCAACACCGCAGAGCAGTCCTCAGCCCGTGATACAGATGAGATCGCCACACTGTTGGCGCTTGTTGAGGCTGGGATTGACTTTACCGATCAAGAAGATGTGGTGGCCATTGCGCGGCCTTTACTAGAGGAGCGCGTGCGTTCTGTACGCGACAGAATTCGTGCACGCTGTGCGACGTCCGCCGGTGCGGAGTCAGCGCAACGGGCCGCACGTGTCGTACTTACTGGCGCACCCAACGCTGGTAAGAGTTCGCTCTTCAATGCGTTGCTGCAGCACACGCGCGTGGTCGAAAGTGCACACCGCGGAACAACGCGTGATGCCATTGAACACGCATGTTTGTTACCAGGTGGTATTGAAGTGATCTTGGTTGACGCACCAGGCCTTGACGATGCAATTCATGATGTGGATGTTCTGATGCAAGCGCGCGCTCATGATGCAATCAATCGCGCGGACATCATTCTTGTGTGTCAACCACATAGCCACAATCCAGTCCCCCGTGCCTATGAATCACCGCTCATCGATGGTACGCACGCGCTAGTCATCAATGTTCAGACCAAGTGCGATACCCCGGGCACAGCAAGCACCACGAATGCCGCTGACGGCATTTCTACCAGCGCTCATACTGGTGATGGAATTGCCGAACTCCGCACAGCCATCGCTCGCACCATCAGCACTCGCGCCCCGCGTAATGCCCATGAATTCACACTTGGTGTGGCGCGCGTTGCACTGCTGCAGGAAGCGGCTGATTCACTCGATGACATGCTGACCATCGACGCGCCAGAACTGGTTGCCGCCGCACTGCGTACCGCGCTTGACCGACTTGGTGAAGTGTCTGGTGCCATCCCGCCCGATGACGTCTTGGGGCGGCTGTTATCCAGTTTCTGCATTGGAAAGTGAGCTGCTTGCACCCGCTGCAACGCTCCCGCACAGTAGCCTCCTGCGCGTGCAAGGCTCCATTGACATCCGTGTCCGGTACTGTGAGTGTGATCCCATGGGAGTGGTTCATCACACCGTTTATCCAGTGTGGTTTGAGATGGGGCGCACTGAACTTCTGAGGTCTACCGGACGCACTTACCGCGACATGGAGGCGCAGAACATGCTGCTGGCGGTCGTCAAGCTTGAAGTGGTTTACAAGCAGCCCGCCCGCTATGACGAAGTGGTGCAACTCCGTACCACTTTGGCTCGTGTTGGTGCAGTCAAGGTGGAACACACCTACGAAATTTGGCGTGACGACGTGCTACTGGTGGCGGGCGCAACAACGCTTGCGTGCATCGACCGAAACGGTCGTGCTCAGGCCATTCCGGATGGTGTACTCACGACTCCCGTGGACCAAGTGATGAAGGCGAACGCCCCAAGCGGATCTTGACGCGTAGACCAGGAATCTGCATTAACCGGCGAAGCTCAGTCAGCGCTCCAGCACGAAGCGCGCGGTCCACAGCAAACGATGCGGGGGAACTGCTCACCCCCACCACTATCTGCATCGGGCTGACGGACTCGATCCAAGTTTCGTCAATCAATTGTGCCGGCATCGCCACGCGCCATGCTTCAGCAGCACTGCCGCTTCGCTCCACATCACGCTTTGCTTGGCGCGCGATATCACCAACCATGCGGCTGATTGAGACATCTTTGTCGCGGAACGCGCGCCGCTCACACATGCGCTGGGTTCGCAGAATGGATGGATCAAGCGGTGCGGATGTTTGGCTCGCTTCCGCTGGCGCCGCGCCCACGCGGGCTGGCAGCGTCTCGCCGCCAGAACCCGTTGCACCCTTTGAATTTGTCGACCGCTTCGCCATGAAAGTGGATCGTAGTTTGTAGGTGCATGTTTCCGAATGGGTATCGTGCTCGCTCTGTGATTTCTGTAACTCTTGAAAATATCCGCAAGGCCTATGGACCGACCGTCGCTGTCGACAGTGTGACCATGGAAGCCCCCAAGGGCGGTCTCACGTTTCTGCTGGGTCCATCCGGGTGCGGCAAGACCACCATCCTGCGCATGATTGCTGGCTTTCTTGAGCCGAGTGCTGGAGTCATTCGCTTTGGAGACCGTGATATCACGCATATCTCTGCGGAGAAGCGTGACTGCGGCATGGTGTTTCAGAGTTATGCACTGTGGCCACATATGACCGTTGCGCAGAATGTTGCGTTTGGGCTTGAGGTACGGAAGGTGCCAGCAGCCGAAATGCGCAAACGTGTTGGCGAGGCGCTGGAGATGGTTCGCATGCACGCCTACGCCGATCGTAAGCCGAATCAACTTTCCGGTGGACAACAACAACGCGTTGCACTTGCGCGCGCCATTGTTTACAAGCCTGATGTGCTGCTGCTTGACGAGCCGCTATCCAATCTTGACGCCAAATTGCGCCTCGAAATGCGGGGTGAAATTCGCCGCATCGTGGATGACCTGCGCGTCACCGCCATCTACGTGACACATGATCAGAAAGAGAGCCTGAGTCTTGCCGACAAGATGGTGGTTCTCCGCGAAGGTCGCATTGAGCAAGTTGGCGGTCCGCGTGAAATGTATGAACGGCCATGCAACCGATTCGTAGCAGAGTTCTTGGGTGAAACCAACTTCCTTGATGCAACGCTTGATGGTTCTGCCACTCATACCCCGCGCGTAGTGAAGACGCGCGCCGGCATGCTGGAAACAACTACCGGTAGCGATTACCCAGCATCCGCGACTTTGGTTGCAAGCGTTCGCCCTGAGTCACTACGTATGCATCCCCAGACACAGGTCGCTGCTGACCGCCCCGCCCTCCGTGGTGTAGTTGCGGAGACCACTTACTTGGGTGAGGTGGCCCAACACCGCGTTGATTGCAGCGGCATGAATATCAAGGTGTTTGAACTGAATCCACGGCATCTCTCGCGCCGCGGGGAGCCGGTAGCGCTCACCGTAGACGCCGACCAAGTGGTGCTGTTGGAGCGGTGAGACGCGGTGAGATGCGGTGAGATGCGCGAGACGCGCCGAGGAGCGATGAGGAACGATGAGGTGAGGCGGGGCGCGGTAGTCCCGGCTCAACCTATCCTGCGCGCATGCGCACATCGATCGCCGCGGCTTCGGCCGCCATCGTCCTTGGTTCCATGCTCGCCGCCTCTTCTGCCTTCAATGCCCCGCCGATGGGGGTGAAAGAGACGCCTGATGCGCGCAACGCACGCATGGCGTGGTGGCGATCGGCACGATTTGGAATGTTCATCCACTTTGGTTTGTACTCCACGCCTGCGGGCACGTGGGATGGCAAAGAAGTTGGTGGCGTTGGTGAATGGCTCCTGCAAAATGGAAAGATTGATCCGATCGTCTACGAAAAGACGCTCGTGCCACAATTCAACCCGGTGAAGTTTGATGCCAAGCAATGGGCAGATCTCGCCCGTGATGCCGGTATGCAATATGTAGTCATCACCACCAAGCATCACGACGGTTTCGCACTGTGGAACAGCGCCGTGAGTGATTACGACGTCATGGCCACGCCGTTCAAGCGCGACATCATGAAGGAGCTCTCCGACGCAGTGCGTGCTGATGGAATGCAGATGTGTTGGTACCACTCGATCATGGACTGGCACCACCCGGACTATTTGCCGCGCCGTCCGTGGGACCAGCGTGCAGTGGATCCACAAAGCTATCCACGCTATGTGAACTACATGCAGGCGCAGCTCAAGGAAATCCTTACCAATTACGGCAAAATCGGCATTGTGTGGTTCGATGGTGAATGGGAAGACACCTGGAACCATACGTGGGGCAAGGCCACTGATGACTTCGTGCGCACCATTCAGCCACAGATCATTGTGAACAATCGCGTCGACAGTGGTCGCGCCGGAATGGAGGGATTCTCCAAAGATGAGGCGTCCCGCGGCGACTACGGAACGCCGGAGCAGACCATTCCACCAAATGGCATGCCGGGCAAAGACTGGGAAACGTGCATGACCATGAATGACACGTGGGGTTTCAAGTCTTCTGATCACAATTGGAAGAGTTCGCAGGAACTCATTCGCATGTTGTGCGACATCGCCTCTAAGGGTGGTAACTTTCTGCTCAATGTTGGACCGCGCGGCGACGGCACCATCCCGCCAGAAAGCATCGAGCGACTGAAGCGCATGGGCGAATGGATGAAGGTGAACGGCACAGCGATTCACGGCACCGAAGCCACACCGTTCCCACGGAAATTTCAGTGGGGGCGAATCACCCAAGGAGTTGGTCCGCTCAGTGGCCGCGAAAGCACCACCCTGAACCTCATGGTCTTTGACTGGCCAACAGACGGCACGCTTCGGCTCCCCGGCATGAGTAACGAACCGCTTTCCGCCAAAATTCTTGGCGCATCTGACCGATCACCAACCGTCACCCGCCAGGGCGACACCCTCGTTGTCAGCGGCCTTGGTGCAATGCCGGTCGACAAGGATGCGACTGTCGTACAGATTGGCATTGTTGGCAAGCCGGCGGTCGAGCCATTCATCATCAAGCCTGATGGAAACGGGATCATCACTTGTACGGCCGCGGATGCGATCGTCACCGGCAGCATCCAGTACGAAAATCGATTCGAGAATCTCGGTTGGTGGCGCGACACCGCCAGCACCGCCTCTTGGACTGTGCAGATTCCCACTACTGGCAAGTATCACGTGGCGGTTGCCTACGCATGCAATGCCACCTGCGGTGGCGACTTTGAAGTTTCCATGATTGACCCAGACGGGGGCGGCACCCAGACAATCACTAAGAATCTGCCGCCGCGCTCTGACTGGAGCGATTTCATAAACCTGGCGGTCGGAAATATCGAACTTACCGCCGGAACCCGCGTCATATCGGTGAAGGCGGCGAGCAAGCCGGGTGAATCCTTCATCAATCTGCGTAACCTCACCTTGATGCCACTGAAGTAAACTGAATGCCCCCTATGCCCACCTTTACACTCAACGGAACGGCCATCGAACTTGAGCCCCAAACACGGGAGTCATTTGCATGGCTTGCCGGACAGGTCTACCGCCGACTCCACGAAGGCCCGCCGCTGCCAGCGATTCTGACGGTGTTTGCGCACGAGGGCACTACCACCCAGGGGCTGCCAACAAACGACGCCCGCATTCAAGCCATCCTGTGGACCTTGTGGCAAATTGGCATTGCCTCCGCGCGCGTTGAAGGCGATGGCGAGAAGCGCGAAGTCAAGTGGGAGAAGGGTGAGCATGCGAACATTGACACCCGCCCCATCATTGAGCACTTCACCGAAGAGGGCATCAAAGAAGGTCGCGCGCTCGCCGCTGGCCTTGTGGTGGTTGCTGGCCGTCACATCAAAGTGAATGGCATTGAAATGCACGTGAAGATCAATAACTTTGAACTCATCAAGGCGCAGGCTGCTGAGATGGAGAAGCGGCGCACCGACCCAAAGAACGATCCAGCCATGGCTGCCGCGAGTTACCTCGCCGAACTTCTTGCACAGGGTGCTGACCAGAACGACCTACGACTCCGCGCCGCCGTTGAACTCGCCGCGGACCTCGGAATTCGATCACTCTTTGTGGATGCCGCCACGCGCCAACTGCGTATCGACGGATTCAATGAGCAAGCGGCACTCGCAGCCGCCTATTTCCAGGGTGCGCCGGTTGAGCAGTTTCAGTCGGCGATCAATCGCGCTCAGGTACTGAACAAAATGGCGTTGGAAAGCGCGCAGAAATCCGGACGTGCGCCAACCGGCGGTACGGACGCTGTTCGCCCTCAAGCCGGAGCCCCGGATCTGGTGGGAGCTTCTGGAAAGCCTGGAAATCAAGGGCAACCGACGCCATTCAAGCGTCGCCGCCGCTAACTCTGCCACACTACGCGGACCTTCCGCCAATGTGCTCGCGGACTGTCCAAACGGACTTCGCGAGCAATTGTGCGCACATTTACCTCACAGAATCCTTGACCTGCGATGCACGGATCAGACCGTTCGCATGACCCTGCGTGGTGATTCAGTGTGGACCGCCACGCAGGGCTCAGGAATTTGAGGAGGGCAAGCGATGTGTGACAAAGTCGACGGCGAGAGCAACCTGGCCGGCAAGATCGCTGCTACTACCTCTGGATGGCGACCAGTGCAGATTCAACTCCGCACTCCGGTTGCCGCCAACGCTGCTATGTATCGCACACTGCTTGGTGACCTGCCCGGTCTATCGATCGTGCGTGGGCCGCTCTTGGATGGGTGTGTTGCAGACGCTGTGATCGCACCGACGAATAGCTTCGGCTATCTCGATGCAGGGATTGACAGCGCGTTCGCGCGCCGGTTCGGTCCGCGTCTGCAACGCTCACTCCAAGAGCGAATCGCCTGTGAATTCGATGCTGAACTTCCGGTAGGTGAGGCAATCATCATTCCAACCGGCGACTTCACCATGCCATTTATGGTGGCTGCGCCAGCGGCGCAATTCCCTGGATACATTTCCGGGGAACCGTTGATGTACAGCGCACTTCATGCCGCGCTGCGGGCAGTCAATGCCTGGAACCTCGCTGATGAGTGGCCACCAATTGAAACAATCGTCCTGCCGGATATGGCTGGTACTAACCATGGATGGCGGGCTGAAACCTTGGTGCTGCAGGTTCGCGAGGCGCTCGAGGCGTGGAATCGTGCACGTGCCCTGTCCGACCAGCAATCCCGCGCCGCATGAATTGATTCACGCAGCGCTAGCAATCGGCGGCATTGGTGCGCCAATGCTTGCACAGACCGCACGCAGTAGTTCTGCTTCTTCCACGGTGGTCTGACCATCGGCCGCAACGCACGCAACACAAGCGTCAACAAGATTTCGCTTGATCCCGAGTTTCGCGTTCGATAGGCGCTGCAGTGATCCATCAAGGGCGTCGAGCGTGCAAAGATGTGCCGCCGTCTGCGCTGCGGGTAGTAACGATTCTGATCCCCGCGCCGCGCGCCATGCCCGCGCTACGCCCGCTTCGTCAGAGGCACCCGACCACGCCAACACGCTGACCACCAACGCTACATCTGCAACTGTCGCGCGCGCAGTGGGGTCCTTCGCTGCAATTGGTCCCTCGATTGCACTACGCAAGATGACTCGAACTGTCCATTCCAAGCGGTCAACCTGCGAGTCCGTGGCTATGAGCTGCGCCAACACCGCGCGGAACTGCTGATATTGCGCGGGTGAAAGTTGTATGAGCGACGCCGCGCACAATTCAATGACCGGCAATCGTTGTCGCGGGGTGATCGTCGCGATCTGCTGAAGTGCATCGGTTGCGCTGGCAAGTGCGGGATCAGTCGCGGCAATACCTGCAAGCTGCGCCTGGCGTTCGCGTTGGTCGCGCGTGAGAAGTAACGAACAAATCACCGCCCGTGCACTGAATGGATTCTGCGCAGCGTCGACCACGGATTTGGGCAGCCCCGCGATGAGGCTGTGCGCCATCCCGATGTCGTGTGGGTTGAGTGACCCCATGGTGCGGCGCGCACCGTGAATCGCCGCGGCGGAAACCCCCTGAAAAGCGGCCACTGGCGAGGCGCGCGTGGTTGGCAACGGCCGAATGACTCCTGCGGTCGCCACTGCGGTCGTTGTTGGAGCATTTGCTCCGGTCGCCGCTACCGCCGTCACCCCAGCCGCCACCATCTTGGCACCACGAATACGCGCAATACGATCCTCGATCGGTGGGTGTGTTGAAAACAACGATGCAATTCCGTTTGCAAAGAAGAAGTGGCTGAACTCCGCCGCTGCCGGTGCGCTCAATTGACTGCCTGCGCCGCGCGCAATCTTTTCCAGTGCTCCGGCAATGCCATCGGGGTTGCGCGTGTACTGCACCGCGCTGGCATCGGCAAGAAATTCACGCTGCCTGCTCACCGCCGACTGAATGATGCGTCCGAAGAAGTACCCAACAATTCCAATGATGAAGAGCGCAACACCAATTCCAAGCCCAACAGCCGCACTGTTGTTCTTGTCGCGCGATGGGCGGGAATACATCTGCGACCGAATCAGAATTCGACCAACCATAGAAACCGCAAAGATTCCACCAAGCCACGCCACTAAGCGCATATTGAGCCGCGTGTCTCGATGAAAGATATGGCTGAATTCATGCGCCATGACCCCCTGCAATTCATCACGTGAAAGCGCATGGATACAACCCCGCGTCACACCAATCACTGAGTCTTGCTCTGAATTTCCAGCCGCAAACGCATTAATGGTCTGGTCCTCCATGAGGTATATCGGCGGAACCCGAACACCACTTGCAATGGCCATCTCTTCAACCACATTGAGGACCCGACGCTCGTCTGGATCGCGTGACGCGGGGTCCACCTGTGTTCCACCCATCGCCTGTGCCACTGCCGCACCACCGTGGGACATCTGCGCAAATTTCACTGCTGTACCAACGCCAACGACCGCGAGGACCGAGCCAACCGACAGCGCAAACATGGACGGATCAAAGACGTTGCCGCGCGACACTGTAAGTGAGAGCACTACATGCACACTCACCACCGTGGCAATGACACCCATGATGAAGAGGGCTACTAGCCAGCTCGTGTTGCGCTTCGCCCGTTCTTGGCTTTCAAAGAAATCCATTACCGGTCTCCGTGCGTCAGGAATCGAGGGTGTTTCGTGGCGTTTCCACAGAAGCGGACGCGTTGAAATCTACGTTTGGTAGCGCACGCGCCGACTGGTCAGCTTCAAAGAGTGCGGCTGCTGTGAAGGAAAATAATCGCGCTACCAGCACATCAGGGAAGACTGCCAGTTTGGTATTGAATGTCATCACTGCATCGTTGTACGCCTGCCGCGCGAATGCAATGCGGTTCTCGGTGCTAACTAGCTCTTCTTGCAATTGCAGTGCGTTGTTGTTGGCCTTGAGATCTGGGTATCGCTCCATCAAGATCATCAATTGCCCCAACATCGCCTGCAATACACCCTCTGCATTCGCCAGTGCGAGTGTCGCGCCGGCATCACCCGGGTTTGCGATGACGGCACTACGCGCGCTGATAGCAGTGGCACGCGCACTGGTCACCGCCTCAAGAGTGGACCGCTCGTGCTGCATGTAGCCCTTCACTGTGGCTACCAGGTTGGGTACCAAATCATGGCGCCTGCGCAGTTGCACATCAATCTGCGAGAACCCATTCTGCACACGCACCCGGCGCGTCACCAGCCCGTTGTAAACCGCCATCAGCCAGATGGCAACAATGGCAATAGCGGTTCCGGCGGCCACCGCAGCCACTAGAACGGGCGAAACGGCAACGATTGTCGGGGCAGAATGCACGAACATGTGCGTAGTTCTAGCATCGGGAACCATGATCGGCATTCCCCGCATTCTGGTAACCGGATTCGAGCCCTTTGCAGGCAGCCTCCTGAACCCCACAGCGCTGATTGTTGAGCGTTTGGCAGCTGAAGGAATCACCGGCGCCATGATGCGTGCTGAAGTCCTACCAGTGGTGGGTGGTGTTGGACCCGGTTCAGCGCGGGCGAGGCTTGATGCCGTATTGGCGGAGTTTCAAGCTGACGCGGCGATTCACTTTGGCGAGGCGCATACTCGCAGCGAATTCAGTGTTGAACGCATCGCTATCAACCTTCGCGACTATCGCATTGCGGACAATGCAGGCGTCTGCGCGGAAGACACCCCGGTTGTGGAAGGCGCACCTGCTGCACACTTCGCAACCCTTCCAATACGGGCGATAGTGGACGCCGTCCGTCTTTCAGGTGTTGCAGCGGGAACTTCTTTGACTGCGGGTAGCTATCTCTGTAACGAGGTGATGTTTCATTCACTTGAACGGAGTGCAGCCACGGGTTGGCCAGCAATCGCTGGATTTATCCATGTTCCGCAGTTGGAAGAGCAGTTTGCCACTCGACCGAATGATGCACAGCCGATATCCGCACATGACTTGATGATCGCTACGCGTGCAGCGATTGGTGCCGTTATGTTCCACCTTCGAACCATGCCGCGCGGGACAATGCCTGATCGGCATCGACGGCGATTGGGTTAAACGGCACCGCCGCCGACTCGCATGGCCGCGAGTGTGGCGGTGACGTGTGGGCTGTATTTCAATAAGGCGCATGCCGTTGGCACGTTGCCAAGACATGCGCCCCACCCTGATGTGTGGACTACAGGGTGCTTTGTTGGAACACATGCGGTGATGTGTTCCAACACCTTTGCTACGATCGCGCCGGCGGGCCTGTTCAGCACTGTTCCCCTAAATTTGCCACAAATTTCTCACTCCGAACATTCTTTATGCTTGCGCGCAGCACCTGCCATCATCGAACTTTTGCGATCACGCTTGCTGACCCCAGTCGGCGAAATGCGTTGAGTTCAGCCATGTTTTCTGCGCTGAACGAGCGGCTGATGGTTGCCGCGCTTGCTGCTGATGATCGTCTCATCACCCACGACGGCTCGCGTATTGGTGCTGATGTATTGGTGATTCGCGGCGAGGGGCATTCGTTCTCCACCGGGTTTGATCTTGCCGCTTGCGTTGCTGACACCGCACAATTGCGTTACCTAGTGATGGAACTCTCCCGCACAGTGCAAGCTCTTCGCGCACTTCCCATCCCAGTGGTCTGTGAAGTCCATGGCGCGGCGCTCGCTGGTGGTTGTGCCCTGCTTGCCGGCGCTGACTTTGTGATTGTCTCGCCGGATGCACAACTCGGCTATCCCGTGCATCGGATTGGAGTGAGTCCGGCGGTCACTCTCCCAGCGCTGCTGGCCAACGCGGGCACCGGATCAGCACGACACATCACCATGGGTGGATCGATCCACGACGGTCCATCGGCCGTTCGTGCCGGGCTAGCTACTCATTGCGCTAGCACCCCAGAATCCCTTGCACACGAATGCAGCGCGCTGGTGAGCAGTCTCTTGTCCAAAGAGCCAACTGCCATGCGCGCTATAAAGCGTTGGATCAATGAACTTGACGGATCGAACGATGCCACACGCTTCCACCACGCCGCCGAAGCATCGGCCGCTGCTGCGGAGGGAGACGAGTTTGCAACCATGCTTGGTGATTTCTGGCAGAAGCGCCACAACGCGCCGCCGGTCACGCCTCAGTGATGTCGTAAGCGGCCATATACCCGCCACCCTGCATGCGCAGGATCTGCCTAGCAAGATCATTTGCCAGTGCGCTTGCTCCAAAGCGAAAGAGGTGCGGCGTCAACCACTCATCGCCAAGCGTCTCTTTCACCATCACCAAGTAGGAAATCGCCTGCTTCGCGGTACGAATCCCACCCGCGGGCTTCATACCGATCCGAATACCGGTTGTCAGAAAGTGATCACGAATTGCTTCAAGCATCACCAGTGTGACTGGCATGGTGGCTGCTGGCTGCACCTTGCCGGTGGAGGTCTTGATGAACACCTCGCCATCCTTCGGCGCGGCGATTCCTGGAACTGAGCACGCCGCTTCGATCGCCAAGTCACTGGCGCGGCGGACATTCTCCA
>NSIA01000084.1 GCA_002737585.1 Planctomycetaceae bacterium
AGGGCGAARAGAAAGAGAAGAAGCAAGGGGAGAAGGAAGAAGCGGAAAAACCCCCTGAAAATGGGGCGCAAAAGCCGCCGCCACCGCCCGGCTCGCAAGACGCGCCACCCATTGAAACGCCCAAGCCATCGCCCGCGTATCCCGACGTTGAGGACACCTCCGTTGGTGAAGATAAGGGCGACGCCATGAGCGTAGTCATCATCGGCCGCGATGATTACGAAGAGCACATGGCGCAGCTGAGCGTGGTGTCACAGGCCGGATACCGGATGAGTGACGCGGGCGGAAACGGCGAACAGAATTACGGGCGCGGAAGCAAGGGCGATGGCGGTGGAGGTGGTGGCGCAGCGCCGAACGCCACCGTGAACACAGTGGTTGCTGATACCGCCGGAACACCATCGAAGCCAGATACGACGGTCGTTGCAGCGGCTGAGCCCGTGAAGCAACCTGAGGGTCCGCCAGTTCCGCCAGAACCGGCGAAGCCTGTTGAGCCAGCACCGACGCCAACCATTCTCACGCCCGCGGTACCGAAGGACGCCACCCCTGCTCCGCCGTCGGATGCCACCGTGCCGCCGCCGCCGACACCGCCGCTACCGCCCACGCCGGAGCCAGTCACCACCGCCGATCCCAACGCGCAACCGGCCAACCCGCCGGTGGAAACGCCGCGCGATCCGAAGGTGCCGAAGCCAGAAGAACCAAAGCCCGTGCCGCCAGCGGAACGGCTTCCAGTTCCTGTGAAGCCAGACGACACTGCCAAGACCGCAGCGCCAACGACGCCCGCCACGCCGGTACTGCCGAAGCCGGAAACCCCTGCAATTCAACCACCTGCGGCGCAGCCCGGCGGCGGCATCGCATCCACGGAGAAGCCGCGTGATGGATCAAAGACTGACGCGCCGGGCGAGTCAGGTAAGGCCGGCGGCAGTGGTCCTTCGCCCACACCGGGTACTGGCGGCGAAGGCGACTTGAAGGACTTGGAGAGTCCTGCCACCAGCACCACCAGCGTTGATCCAAAGCTCTGGAAGAACGGCCGACTGGTGGCTGCGCAGGGCGTTCAACTGAAGCCCCGCAAGCCGCAGTTCACCATGCTGCAACAAGTCAGCAGTCTGCCCAACTGCCGACCACCGGTGGTGTCGCTGACCTTTGACGGCACTGGCAAGTGCGTCGATGTGTTCTTCAATCGTTCCAGCGGCGACAGCGAGATTGATGGAGTGCTCAAGAACTCCCTGTTCTTCTGGCGTGCCGCCGGAAAGAAGATCGATGACTTGAAGGGCACCGAGAAGGTTCGTATCACCCTGCAGCTGTTGTTCTGATCATCAACCGTTGAGGCGTGCGCCCCACGACTCAAGCGTTTCGTGTTCGCTGAGGTCATACCAAAGCGGAGTGACGGTCACAAAGCGCGCGGTCAGTGCTTCTACATCGGTGTGTTCGGCGGTGTGAAAGAACTCCATGCCGTTGCCATTGGGCCAGTAGTACGTGCGACCATCCGGCGATACGCGGCGTTCGTATCCATCAATGCCGGCGGAGACATTCATCTTTGCCACACGAATAGGTGGCATGGGTGCGTCGGGGCTCTCGGTGCGCGGGACATTCACGTTCATCACGCGGTGCGCATCCAGCGGATGTTGCAAGATGCGATCAATGGCAACGCGCGCAATCTCTGCGCCGCGTGCAAATTGCGTCTTGGTGCGGTCGCCGAGGTGCAAGCTCACGGCGATGGAGGGAATGCCGAGAAAAGCGCCCTCAACTGCCGCTCCAACGGTGCCGGAATAAATGACATTGATGCCCACATTGGCGCCGGCATTCATGCCGCTCACCACCAGGTCCGGGCGCGCGCCAACTCCGTACCACTCTTGCCAGAGGCACCGCGCTGCCAGTTTGACGCAGTCTGCGGGTCGCCCCTCAACGGCAACGCCGCGCATGCGTGGATTGGCCTGCACTTCACTCACCATCAATGGATGATGAAAGGTGATGCCGTGGCTTGAAGCGCTCTGCATGTCCGCGGGTGCAACCACTCGAATTTCACCAAGGCCTTGCAGCGCGTCATAGAGCGCGGCGATTCCGGGTGCGGTGATTCCGTCGTCGTTGGTAAGAAGAATTCTCATGTGGTGCTGGCTTGGTTCGGTTGATTCAGTGCAAGCGTTTCAAAGACTGGTTGGTTCAAAGATTGGTTGGTTCAAAGATTGGTTGGTTCAAGGAGATATTCACGACCACCCCATCGCACCGGAGTGCGTGCGTTCAGATCACGTGCGCCGTGAAAGAAGATGCGCGCGACTGCAATGGCCGCGCCTGGAAAAAGCAGCGCGCTCCACACGGGAAACGAAGCGGTACGGTGGATCCACGCGAGCGTCGCAAGGCGAATGGCCGGTGCGGCGATTCCAACTGCCAGCGCACCGACTGCAAATGCCCGTGCGCCCGCGTCGAGCGAATCACCATTGAGAAGTGCGATCGCCGCAAGCACCACCGATGCGGTTCGTATCACGGGAATGGCAACCACAATCACCAAGAGTTGAAATGCTTCCTTACGCATACGCGCTGGATTACGCCGGCAGCTTTCGATGTAAATCCGCTTCCATCCGGTTTGAAATGCCTTCCATGAGTCGTACATGGAAACCACCAGCATGCCATCGGATACGGCAACGCCCTGCTCCATCTTGGCGCGCTTCATGCGGCGCGCAAAGGCGAGGTCTTCCAGCAAATCATCCTTGACGGCCGCATGTCCACCGAGCGCTTGGTACGCCGCGCGCTCAAACAGCATGAATTGTCCGTTGGCAAAGGGGCGACGGCCCATGGCTGCATTGGCACGCTTCATTGGAAAGAGTTTGAGCAGCATGAGACTGGTGACCGGCTGAACCACCATTTCAAACCAGTGCTTGTGCGTTGGAGAACTGAACAGCGAAAGCATGGACAACGCGCGGGACCGCAACAGTTGCACGGAAGCGCGCAGCAGCCGTGGATCAAAGTAGGTGTCGGCATCCGTGAAGAGGATCAGTTCGCCGCGGGCATTATCGGCGCCAACGCGCGCGGCGTTGCACTTGCCCGCCCAGTCGGCGGGGCACGATGAATTCTCAACAATGCGCAGGCGTGGATCGGCTGCAGCAATCGGTTCAAGCGCCGCGCGCGTGCCATCGGTGCAGCGGTCGAGCACAAAGATCAGTTCCAGCGCTGGATAGTCAGACGCCAGCACACTCCGAGCGCAGTTGGGAGCCATCAACTCCTCGTTATGTGCCGGGATCACCACCGTCAGCAACGGTAATGGAATGGCGGGCAACCGAAGCGCGTCGGCGATGAACAGCGCGCACCGCCACTCGCGCACCGCACGGATCGCCAACACCATCCACAGGACGCACTCGGTGACCGAGGCGACCGCAAGAATGGTGGAAACGGTGACGAGTGTGTCCATCGGTACCCGCGCCGCCGCGGGATGAACAAGGGTACCGCCTTCAGAGCCCCATCGYGTTCTTGAAACCTCTACGATTCGGCACCTTGGCCGTCTACACCCAACTCCTTGTTCGCCGCTACCTCTCCACGCGGATCATTCCACTCATCGCCGTCGCCGCGGTTGGTCTGTGYGTGGCRCTGGTGGTGATTGTGGTGAGCGTCATG
>NSIA01000085.1 GCA_002737585.1 Planctomycetaceae bacterium
TACTCTGGACAGTGGCCACCCTTGCTCTGGTGGGCATCGGTACCGGATTGGTCTTGCATCGCGGCTTCCTGATTTGGGATCCAGCGGTCTACTACTTCGCCACTATTCCAAGCGAAATGGACTGGAACAATGCATGGATCACCGCCGTTGGAGCCATTGTGTTTAGCGTCCTTGGAGCGGCGGTACCCGCAGCGCGCGCCGCAGATATTGATCCGGTGCACGCGCTTCGTTACGAGTAATTGAACCCCGACTGACTGCAACCTATGACCATGCATCCGCATAGCACCCCGCCCCACGCCGCTGAAGGAGTATTGCTCTCCGCGTGCGATGTTGTTCGGACTTACCGCATGGGGCGTGTGGAAGTGCCAGTCCTCAAGAGCGCGTCGATTGATGTGAAGCCGGGCGAGTGGGTGGCGATCTTGGGTTCAAGCGGCAGCGGTAAGAGCACGCTCTTACACCTCCTTGGTGGACTTGATCGCGCAGATTCCGGAACGGTCACCTTTCGGGGCGAGCATGTCGGCGGTTACAGCCAGTCGCGCCTTGACCGCTATCGCAACGAACACATTGGGTTCGTGTTTCAGTTCTATCACTTGTTGCCGGAACTGAATGTCTTGGAGAACACGCTGCTGCCCGCCACCATTGGTATCGGGCGGTTTGAGTGGATGCGCCGCCAAGGCGAAATTCGCGACCGCGCACGCATGTTGCTGGAACGATTTGGACTTTCGCACCGCTTCCGGCACCGGCCAGCAGAACTCTCCGGCGGCGAGCGGCAACGCGTTGCCATTGCGCGTGCCCTCATGCACAATCCGGACGTGCTGCTTGCCGATGAACCCACGGGAAACCTGGACGCCAAGACCGGCGACACCATTCTGGACATGATTGCCGAACAGCATCGTGCCGGGCTGACCGTGGTGATGGTCACCCACGACCAGTGGATTGCCGCACGTGCCGATCGCACCGTGCATCTGGTTGATGGACGCGTCGCCTGAAGTACCTACACTGCCCGCATGAAGCGCAGTGCCAGCCTGACCACCGCCATGTATGCCCGCGCGTTTATTGCGTTGGCCGGATGTGCAATGGTGGCTGCATGCACGCGCAATCCCTATGAAGATCCCATCTGGTACTGGGCGCCGGAGCCTGGCTCCACGCTGGTGCCGCGCGTCCAAAGTGGTCCGCGCAGTCTGGCGATGTTCCGAGGAGACAACGGCGCGCCGCTCGATTGGTACGCGCTCTCCAGCGGCATCCGCTGGGCAGACATTGTGGTGGTTGGTGAACAACACGACGACCCCAATGCGCACGGTGTGCAGCAGGCGATCGTTGATGAGGTGTTCGCCATGTGGCCGGGCAGCGCCGTCTCCTTGGAGATGCTGGAGCGGAACGAGCAGCCGATTGTGGACGCATATCTCAACAACCAAATCACTGTGACGGAGTTCATCGACCGCACCGAGTCACGCGACTGGGCAACCACGGGATCGTGGGAAAAGTTCTATCAACCAGTGATCGATTCGGCGAAGGCCGCGCAGGCGCCAGTGATCGCTGCGAACGCCCCGCGTGAGTATGTTCGTCGCGCGCGTACGGAAGGCTATGAAGCGCTCGAAGCGCTTCCCGCTGAAGATCGGGCGCTCTTCTCTATTCCGGAGCGCGATCCACCAGACTCATACCGCGAGCGATTCAAGGCGCTGATGAGTGACAATGGCGCAAACGCTGTTGATGAAGAGAAGCTTGATGCAGTACTGCGGTCGCAGCGACTCTGGGACGCCACGATGGCGGATTCGATCGTGCGCGCCTACCACGCAGCGCCATCGGGTGGCAAGATCGTTCATCTGGTTGGTCAATTCCACTCGGAAAACGATGGTGGCCTGATCAGCGAGATCCAAGCGCGCGCGCCGTTCGCCAATGTGCTCACCGTCACCGTGCAGCGCGGCGAGACGCTGGCGCTCCGTGCGGAAGACAAGGACAAGGCGGATGTGGTGATCTACGGAGTGAACCAAGCGCCCGCGTGGCGCAACTTCCAAGCTGGCCCGGAAACTGCTGCGCCGGTTGGGCCAGCCGCGGCGGAAGCAGTCATGCCAACGTGGGGCTTCGCGTACTAGGTCAGCGACCGGCGCTCGAAATACTGCCTGAGCGACACGCGCAACGTCACCGACCCAAGCGACATCCGCGCCGGTGGGCGCTGATGCACATCATCAATCAGTGCGAGTGCAAATTTACTTACTGAGCAACTTGTTCAAGTCGGCCTGTGAGTCAACGACCTTGAAGAGCTTGTCCATCTTCATCATGGCCATCAAGCTCTTGAGGTCCTTGTTCAAGCCAAACAGCACTGGCTGTGCGCCAACGGCAGCCGCTGCATTGCGAGCGCCGATGAACATGGACAGTCCCATGGAACTCATAAAGGAGACGGCGCTGAGATCAAGGACCAAATACTTGATGGTCTTGAGCTTCAGGTACGGGCCAATGTCCTCTTGGATGATCGGCGTTTCGCGCTGACCGATGTTCGGTCCGGCGAACTTGATCGAAACCAATGGGCCATCCCATGCAACTTCAGCGAGCGGAGTCTTCTTGCGGGTAGGTGGGAGTTCCATGTGAGTGGCAGATTATACCACGCCGCCAAGGTGCAAACCGGGGCGACGGGGCGCTGCAGAACTAGCGAGTACGCAGCATCGCGGGCACTAACAGTCCGCACAGCTCCATGGCACCCGGCGCGCCACGCAGCCATGCCACCGAACCCTTTCGAAGGTCAAGTCGGAGTCCGGAATCAGAGGAAACCAAAGCGGACACCAGATGCCCGAGCACGGGTTCGTGGCCAACGATGGCGATGCGCGCAACGACTGGCTGCTCCGATAGGAATGCGGCGATGGCGGCTACCGAGCCCGCATCGGAACCTTCAAGCAATTTGGTCCGCGCTGGTTTCGGCCAACCCGCGTGCGCCTGCAGAATGCGCGCGGTGTCCCAGGCCCGCAGCCAGCCGCTGGAAAGGACCATGTCAACACCGGGGCGCCACTTGCCAACACGGCGCGCGACGCGTTCAAATTCACGCGCCCCATCGCGGGTCAGCGGTCGAAGCGAGTCATCGGACCATTGCTCCGGGTCACGATCGGCGGCCTTGGCATGACGAATGACGAAGAGTTCCATGGATTCATGGTACTGTCGAGCCCTATGGTGAATGAATCGATCGCCATTGAGAATGCGCGCATCGTCAGTTGCGTGCCGCCTGCGGGCGGTGGCGCCCTGCGCGGTGGTGCGATGGGCGCATTGCGGGTCATCGAACGCGGGCATGTGATCGTGGAGAACGGGCGCATTGCGGCGGTGGGCGCGGGGCCGGCGGTGACACGCGCGGTCTCGGCGCGCATTGATGCTCGCGGTCGAGTGCTCATGCCTGCAGCGGTTGATTGCCACACGCACGCGTGTTGGGCGGGCGAGCGCTGGGGCGAGTGGGAACAGAAGCGCGCTGGTGCTTCGTACTTAGAAATTCTGAAAGCGGGCGGCGGAATTCTTTCCACCGTTTCTGCCGTACGCGCGGCCTCGCGCGACGCACTGGCCTCACAGTTAGCGGAGCGCCTTGCCGAGATGCGCGCGGTGGGTACGGGCGCGGTTGAAGTAAAAACCGGGTACGGCCTCGACGCCGCAACTGAACTGAAGATGCTTGAAGCGATTCTTGCCGTGCGCGCCGTGTGGCCAGCGCCAGTCGTTCCAACGCTTCTCTTGGGCCACGCGCTTGACAGCGAGAACCCCGCGCAAGTAGCCGACATGTGTGCACTGCTGGGGCGCGTGGCGCAGCGCGTGCCGAACGCCGCTGTGGATGCATATTGTGAAGAAGGCGCGTGGAATGTAGCCATGTGCCGCACGCTGTTTGCCAAGGCGCGGCAATTGGGTATGCCGGTGCGTGTTCATGCCGATCAATTCAATGCGATCGGTGCGCTGGAATTGGCACTGGAGTTTGGTGCGCGCAGCGTTGATCATTTGGAAGCGAGCACTGCAAGTGGAATGGCGGCGCTTGCTGCAAGTACTTCCATTGGCGTGGCGCTACCAGTGTGCGGCTTTGCGCTCGACGGTCGATTTGCGGATGGGCGGAAGTTGATCGATCAGGGCGGCGCACTCGCCGTGGCGAGCAATTGGAATCCCGGAAGTGCACCAAGCCCAAGCGTGCAGTTTGCCGCTGCATTGGCTGCGAAACACATGCGCCTGACCGCCGCGGAAGCAATCTGTTCGGTCACCTACAACGCGGCCTGCGTGCTGGGACTTGAAGGAAGTACCGGAAGTATCGGCGTGGGTTTACGCGCTGATCTGCAGTTACTCGCACACCGTGACGAACGCGCTTACGCCCATGAAGTAGCAGGACCCGGGCCAGATCTCACGATTCTTGGCGGCGAACTCAGCGTTCGCGTGGCATAAATATCTCCCCTTCGGCGCGGTTGTGCTGCCAACCCCACTGACAATTTCCCGTACCCTCCGCAACCCGTGCTCGTCACCGACCCCAAGGACATCCTTCATGCGGAAGCCGCGGCTGAGCGCGTGGTGGAAGTGCACCGCCGGTTGGTGAAATTTCTGCGCGTGGGGCTCACGCTTCCGGAAATCGATTCGTTTGTAGGTACTACGCTCAAGGACCTTGGCTGTTCGAGTTGCTTCCTTGACTACGCCGTGCGCGGTCACCCGCCCTACCCAAGTCAGGCATGCCTGAGCCCGAATGCGTGCGTGGTCCATGGAACGCACACCATGACCCGCGACCCGGTGCGCACGGGCGACATTCTTTCTATTGATATCGGCGTGCGCAACAAGGGCTGGATCGGTGACGCCGCGTGGACCTACTCATTCGGCGAGCCGGACAAGCTCACGCGCGCCCTGATGGAGAGCGGCAAGGAAAGCCTGCGCCGTGGCATTGCCGCGATGCAGCCACAGCGCCCACTGATTGACTGGGCGAAGGCGGTTCAGAAACACGTTGAGAAGGAATGTGGATTCCACCTGGTGCGCGGCCTGGGCGGGCACGGCATCGGCCGCGAACTGCACGGGCCTCCGTTCATCTCCAACGTGGTTCCCACCTACCCCGGCGAATGGGGCGAGGCGTGGAAGCCGTGGGTTCCCGGCATGTTGGTGGCAGTGGAACCAATGATTGCGATCGGCACCACCGAAACACGTACCAAGGGTCGCGAGTGGCCCATTTGGACCGGCGATGGATCGCTGGCGGTCCATTACGAGGCTGACGTCCTCATCACTGCGAAGGGCCCGCGCAACCTGACTGAAGGGTTGTTTGAGATGCCCGACGTCATTACTGCGTAAAGAACGACTGTCACAAAGGTTGTAACCCGCGTGCCGCGTGGCGGGCGGTGTCACAGTGCGCAATGGGCGCGTCACCGTGCGCGGCGGGCATAAACCATCGCGGAGACTTATCCTGTGACGATGCTCATTGCACTCCTTGCCACCGTCGCGCTTGCCGCCCCACCCGCAACCCGGACTTCGCCGACTACCGATGATTACGGCGGTACCAAGGTCACCGATGACTACCGCTGGCTTGAGGCCTTGGAGAAGGACTCCCCAGAGGTCAAGACATGGACGGACGCGCAGCTGCAGAATCTGCGCTCCACACTGGATCCGCTGCGCTGCCGCGATATGTTGACCACGGAACTCACGCCGCTGATGCAGATCACCTCGTGGAGCGTTCCGATCATTCGCGGGCCCGGCTACTTCTATGCGCAGCGCGATGGCCGCATGAACCAGCCCGCGATCTATGTCCGTAACGGCGGCGCCAACTTGGGTGGCGCGAAGGTCATCGACATGAACGTGATCGACCCATCGGGCCTGACGTCCATCGATTGGTGGATGCCTTCCTGGCAAGGCTCCAAGTTTGCGTACGGCTCCAGCAAGGCTGGCGATGAAATGAGCGTCCTCAAGGTGATGCGCACCGATACCAAGGAGCACTTCCCTGACGAGATTCCCGGTAAGGTGTCATTCGGAGGCTGGAACAACTGGGGCGATGCGTTCATCTACAGCAAACTGACTGATCCAAAGGATCCCTATAGCCGCGTGGTTTCCTATCACAAGCTCGGCGAGCCAGTGGATAAGGATCCGGTGCTTATGAAGCAGACCAATCCGTCAGAGGTGCCGTTTGGGCAACTGATGAGCGAAGACCGCTGGATGGTGCTGGGCATGAGCCGCGGTTGGACGGAGAACGATCTGTGGGTTGGCAAATTTGATGAACTGAAGCAGGGCAAGGACACCAAGATTGCCATCGCAGTTGGTCGCGGCGCACAGTTCAGCCCGGTGGAGATTGTTGATGACACGCTGTACATGACCACCACGCTTGGCTCACCCAACGTGCGCTTGGTAGCGGTTGACATTAAAAATCCTGCGGAATCCAACTGGAAGACCATCATTGCTGAGCAGAAGGATGCAGTGATGAGTCAGGTTGACTTTGGTAAGGATGAGATTGTGGTGGTGTGGCAGAAGGATGCGCACGACACCGTGAGCACCTACAAGTTCGACGGCAAGCCGGTTGCTGAGATTCCAGTTCCTGGAGTCGGCAGCGTGACCGTGGCTTGCGACCGTAAGCACACCGAGATGTTCTTCTCGTTTGCCAGTTACAACAGCCCACGCACCATTTACCGTTGCGACATCTTCTGGAAGCCATATAAGCCAGCGATCTGGGCAACGCCGGAACTTGACGTCAAGATGAACGATATTGACGTGACGCAAATCCGCGCCAAGAGCAAAGATGGCACAGAGATTCCTGCGTTCGTAGTGATGAAGAAGGGAACAAAGATGGATGGCAACAACCCCGCCGTGCTGTATGGCTACGGTGGATTTGATGTCTCATTGACGCCCGAATTCATTCCGACCATCGTTCCATTCGTGCAGCGCGGTGGCATTTACGTGGTGGCCAATCTGCGCGGCGGCGGCGAATTTGGCGACGCGTGGCACAAGGCCGGCATGCTGCAGAACAAGCAGAATGTGTTTGATGACCTGTATGCAGTGGCTGAGAAACTAACCACGGACAAGTACACCTCGGCTTCGCACTTGGCAGTCATGGGTGGTTCGAACGGTGGACTGCTCACCGCCACGGCCGTGACACAGCGACCAGAACTTTGGACCGCAGCGATCAGTGCAGTTCCACTCTGCGACATGCTGCGGTACCAGGACTTCCTGCTTGCCAAGTACTGGGTTCCGGAATACGGCGCAAGCAGTGATGCCAATGCGTTCAAGTGGTTGAATGCGTATTCGCCGTACCAGAATGCAAAGAAGGGCACCAAGTATCCAGCCGTGCTGTTTACGGCTGGTGAGAATGACAGCCGCGTTCATCCGCTGCATGCGCGCAAGATGGCCGCGCTGCTGCAAGCGAATACCGGTAGTGATTCCGCTGCGGAACCGATCCTGCTGTACATCGATCGCGACGCTGGACACGGCGCAGGCAAGCCGCTTGAGGCTCGCGTTCGTGAAGCTGTTGATCAATGGTCGTTCCTGATGTGGCAGACCGGCGCGTGCAACTGACGCCTGCCGAAACTGTTCGAATCGGTGCGCTCGCCTCGGGGGGCGGGCGCACCGTTATCAATATTGCGCATGCGTGCGCGCGCGGCGAGATTCCAGCGATGGTTGCCGTGTGTGTGGTGACGCGCGCTGATGCCGGTGCCGTGGATCGGTGCCGAGCTCATGGCATTCCGGTAGCAGTCGTGGCGCCGGAACCGGCCGAGACGTTTGATGATCGAGTGGACGCCGCACTGCTTGCGCACGATGTGAACTTTGTATGTCTTGCTGGGTACCTGCGCCGATTCCGCGTGGACGCGTGGCACGGTCGCGCATTGAACATTCACCCGGCACTGCTGCCAGACTTTGGCGGCCAGGGGATGTACGGCGATCGCGTGCATCGCGCGGTGCTTGAGGCGGGGAGCACGGTGTCCGGCTGCACGGTGCATTGGGTGGACGGCGCGTACGACACCGGCAAGCACGTGGTGCAGCGGCGTTGCGCGGTGCTGCCGGGCGACAGCGCGGAAACCTTGGCTGCGCGGGTCTTTGCGGAGGAGTGCATTGCATATCCCGAGGCCCTGCGGCAGGTTCTCGGCGGTAGGTAATGCCGGCGCTCCGCGGGCTTGCAGCCAGAAATACTGTGGAACTTGCCAATCAACACTGGGCTTTCACCGGGTCTGCCSTTACTCTTTTCGTAGGAATGCGCCGCTTCATTGCCGCCATTGCGATCGTGGTGCTCGCCGGTCGAGCGTCTGCACAGAGCTCTCCGCCGGTAGCGCCAGGCATCTCGGATCGACCGCCCTCCACCGCACCCGCGGGACCAGGACGGAAGGGATTAGCAGGGGCACCGTCTGGCGGATCTTCGCCTGCCCTGCCGCCAGTAGTCACCGCTCCAAAGCCGCGCAACGACCCGCGCGCGCGTCGCCAACAAGACGAGTGGCGGCGCGATCATCCGGGCGACACCTATCACTACTCCATCGACGAAGTGCATCGCATGGTGTTTGCCAGTTGTCTTGATGATGCCAGCCAAGCAGACATGCAGAAGATGCTTGCTGCGCAGATTGACCAACAGGCGGCCACGCTCTTTGAGGCGCCGCCGGACACGGAGATATTTGTTGCGGTTGCCACGCCGGCAGATATCAAGAAGATATTCGCTGACAGTCCCACCAGTGCTGGCATGTACGAACACCCGCGGCGGCGCATTGTCACGGGCGATATCGGAACGGTTCTCCGCCATGAATACACGCATGCCATGCACTTTGGTCATATGGAACGGCTCGGTCAACCACATGTGATGTGGGTGCAAGAAGGCCTTGCTTCGCTGTATGAGGTGTACGAACTTGCACCGGACACTTCCATCCGCTTTGTACCKACAGAGCGGCATAATCAGGCTCGAAAGATTGCGGCAAACAAGCGCGCTATCTCACTGGCACAGGTGGTCACCATGAATCCGGATGAATTCATGGCCAAGAGTCAGTCGCTCTATCCGGTGGTGCGTTCGGTCTTTGAATACATGGCCGATCAAGGAAAGCTGCGCGCGTGGTACAAGCGGTACGTGGACACCTTTGCGCAGGATCGCTCTGGGCGCCGCGCGATTGAGGACATCTTTGGCGAAACCATCGATGAGTTTGAAGCAAGTTGGCGCGCG
>NSIA01000086.1 GCA_002737585.1 Planctomycetaceae bacterium
GGGTGGCGCGCGGATCGGCGGCACAACGCGCGGGAATTGTTGCTGGCGATGTCATCGTTGCAATTGACGGCACACCTGTTCGCTCACCCCGCGAATGGACCGAAGCGACCGCAGCAATCCGTGTGCCAGAATTGGCGATCACCATTCGCCGCGCTGGAAAACGTAGTGAAATCACTTTGATATTTGATGCCCAAGCCAACGCGATGCCGCGCGGCGCGGGCGAACATGCCATCGTCACTCCTGCCGAATTTCAATGGGCCGAAATTCGGGGTGGATTCCTTTACAAGGTCCAGTTTGCATCAGAAAGTTGATACGTCATGCATATCACCATCAGCGCGAAGCACATGGAACTGACGCAACCCATCCGGGATTACATCGAGCGAAAGATGTCGCGGCTACCGCACTTCTTTAATCAGCTACAAGAAATCCGAGTCATCATTGAGCGAGTGCCTCACGGGTACCACGTGGAAGTGGTGAGTGACGTTGAGCACCATAAGGACTTTGTGACGAACAGTGAGCATCGTGACTTGTATGCCTGCGTGGATCTCGTTTCCGACCGGGCGGTACGGCAATTGCATGAATGGAAAGACCGCATTCGCGGCGCCAAGAAGCACATTGGGACGCGCCGAAGGCTTGACTAGCGCGTCATCGCGCGCGATCACTGAATTCTGTACTCTGTGCGGTCGCCGGACACTCCGGCGGCCGCCTTTGGCTTGAGTCTGCACTCTGGCCGATCGCGCAGTCAGTGCACTCGCAGTTGCAAGGAAAACCCCCACCATGAAGCTCCGCGACATCGTCGTCGAGAAAGCCATCATCGCACCGCTTAAGTCGACCAAGCGCGACGATGCGATCCGCGAATTGGTAGAGGTGCTGGCCACCCAAGGCGCCGTCAAGCCGGCACTGATTGAGGAACTTTCCAAGGCGGTCATCAAGCGCGAGAAGCGCGGCTCCACTGGATTTGGTCATGGAGTTGCTGCGCCACACGTGAAGACCACCGAAGTGCAGCGCGTCTTTGTGGCCGTTGGTATCGCCCCGGGCGGGCTTGAATTTCAGGCGCTCGACAAGCAACTTGTGCATGTGGTGTTCCTGCTCTTGTCACCGGAAGATCGCCCTGAAGAACATATTGACGCCATGGAGTGCATCTTCGGCGTCCTCACCCAAGACAAGTTCCGACGCTTCCTGCGCCAGGCGAAGACCCCGGCGGAAGTGTGGGGTCTCCTTGAGGAGGCCGACTCCGCTTCGCAGTCGCGTTGAATATTGAACTCTGCACTGACCACTATTCAGAACTCCCTCGGGCTGCATGCGCGGCCGGCGATGGCGTTTGTTGATGCGGCGAACGGATTTGAGTGCGATGTTCGCGTGCGCCGAACCGATGGCGATGAAACCGTCGACGGCAAGAGCATCATGCAGATGTTGCTCTTGGCTGCAACGCAAGGCACGGAACTGGAGATCACCTGCGATGGTTCCGACGCAAGTAAAGCGCTGTCCGCCCTGCTGCGATTAGTGGAGGCGAAGTTTGACGAAGAATGACGCCAACACCCAGCAAAGCGCGCGTGCACATGATGCCGACGCGCTATCGCGCGCTGAACGTGTGACTATTGTTGGCGAGGGCCAAATGGGCATGGTGCTCGCGGCAATGCTGGCGGAGCGCGGCGTGCCGGTGTGCGTTTGGGGCCCGTTTCCTGCAGTGATTGAAGAACTTTCGCGCACGCGACGTTCGCCCCGCATGCCCGGGCTGGTGATTGACACAGCCGTGCGATTTGAGCATGACGGCGCGCGGGCACTTGCCGACGCAACGATGGTGGTGAGCGCCATTCCAACGCAGTTTGTACGGACGGCGTGGCAACCGATCGCTGCGCACCTCGCCCGTGATGTTCCGGTGGTGAGTGTGACCAAGGGGATCGAAGATGAGACCCTGCTGCGACCAAGTCAGGTGATTGCTGATGCTGCGCGGATGGCTCACGGCGAGCGACCAGTAGCGGTGCTCAGTGGGCCAACGATCGCTGCGGAACTTGCGATGCGATTGCCAGCCACCATGGTGAGTGCCAGTACTGACGCAGCGCTTGCCGAACGCGTGCAGCGGACATTCTCATTACCGTGGCTTCGCATCTATACGAACTCCGATGTGGTGGGTGTTGAGATTGCTGGTGCTGCAAAGAACGTGGTGGCGATTGCCGCCGGCATGGTGGACGGATTGGGGCTCGGCTCCAATGCCAAGAGCGCGTTGCTGGCACGCGGGCTGGCAGAAATCGTTCGTCTTGGCTCGGCACTCGGCGCGCGGCCGGAAACGTTCTTTGGAATCGCCGGCGTTGGCGACTTGGCAACCACGTGTTTCAGCCCCGAAGGGCGCAATCGTTCCTGCGGTGAAGCGATCGGACGGGGCGAAGGGCTTGCCGAGTATTTGGCTCGAACCGACTCGGTGGTTGAGGGCGTTGCTACGTCCCACGCATTGCTTGCACTTGCCGAGCGTCACGGGGTGGATATGCCCATCGTGCGCGCGGTGGAGTCGATTCTCTTTCACGGCACCACCCCGGCTCACGCCATCCGCGACCTGATGGGGCGCGAAGCAGGCGCCGAGCGGGTGGGATAAGCGCGATTTCAGCCTGAAATATATGGCGTGATGGGCCGGCTGCAGCATTGACCCAACCGGGCGGTGGCGGCGTACTATTCCCTTCATGAGCACTGCACCTGCGCCTCTTGCTGGCTTGAATTCCGCTGACCAGCAGCCCCGACGCCCCTCCGCTGCCGAGGCGCTTGCCTCAGGTGGCAGCCAACTTGAACGACGATTGGTTGTGGCACTCTCGGGTGGCATGTTGCTGTTGGTGTCATGGCTTGGGCGTTCGCTCTTTGACTTTGCTGAGAATGTCACGCAGATCCCGGCCGCTATTGGCGCGATCATTGTTGCTACCCCGCTCTTCACGGGCGCGGTGCGCGAACTGCGCGAAGGTCGCCCCAGTGGCAACGCGCTGGCAAGTTTGGCCGTGCTGGCCGCCATGGCAAACAACTTCTTCCTGCAAGCCGGATTCCTTGCGTTCTTCCTGTGGCTTGCAGAACTGATTCTGAGCCGCACTGCGTGGGGTGCACAACGGGCGATCCGCGAACTGGTGGAACTCACTCCTGGTGAAGCGCGCGCAGTGGGTGCTGATGGCACGGAACGACAGATGCCGCTCGCGCAGGTGCGCGTTGGCATGACAGTGCGCGTGCGCCCCGGCGAGAATCTGCCGGCTGACGGTGTGGTGACGGTTGGTAGTACTTCGATCAATCAGGCTTCGCTGACTGGTGAAAGTGTGCCGGTGGAAGCGCTGCCTGGAACGCAGGTGTACGCAGGTACCACAAACATCACCGGTCAGATTGATATCAATGTGACTGCTGTTGCTGGCGAGACCACCATCGGTAAGGTTGAGAATCTGATTCGCGAGGCGGAGAAGTCCAAGACTGCGCGGCAGGAACTCATTGAAAAACTTTCCAACTATTACGTTCCGGTAGTGCTGATGGTGGCCGGGCTGGTGTGGTTCTTCACTTCAAAGAGTGCTGATCAAGCAACGCGCGATGCCGCTGCGGTGCGTGCGATTACGGTGCTGGTGGTGACTACGCCGGGCGCCCTGCTGATTGCATATCCAACGGCGATGGTTGCGGCGTTTGCAGCTGCGGCGCGCTTAGGAATCATGGTGAAGCAGACGAGCACGCTTGAGGCTGCCGGCTCGGTTGACACCGTGGTGATGGACAAGACCGGCACGCTGACCACGGGCAAATTTGCAGTGAGTCGCTTGGTGCCTGCTGAAGGTGCGGACGGCGCTGCGCTGTTGCAAGCGGCTGCGGATGCTGAGCAGAGTTCAAATCATCCGTTGGCGCGCAGCATCATGGACACCGCGGCGCGCGCACGCATTGCACCGATTGCCGTCAGTGACTACAAGGAAATTCCTGGTCGCGGCGTGCAGGCATCAACGCCAGCAGGCATGGTGTTTGCCGGGCGCGGTATGTGGATTGCCGAATTGAACGCCGGCGCTGCGGCGCAGGTGAAATCGGTTGAAGAGAAGCTTGAAGGCATGAGCGGCGTGCACGTGATGCTCGGCGATCGCTATTTGGGTGCGGTTGGTCTTGAGGACAAGCTGCGTCGCAACGCGGCGGAGACGGTGGCTGAACTGCGCCGTCTTGGAGTGCGCCGCATAGTGATGTTCACCGGCGACCGCCTGAGTGTTGCAAAGCGCGTGGGCGAAGCCGTGGGCGTCGATGCAATTGAAGCTGAGTGCTTGCCTGAGGAGAAGCACGAGGAATTGAAGTACCTGATTCGCAAGGGAAATCGCACGCTGGTAGTGGGCGACGGAATCAATGACGGACCGATGTTGGCAAGCGCGGATGTTGGCGTTGCCATGGGACTTTCTGGAAGTGATATTGCAACCAACAGCGCCGGCGTTGCGCTGATGAATGATGATCTGCGCAGCATTCCGTTCTTGTTGGAACTGGCGCGCAAGGCCAAGGGCATTGTGGCGATGAACATTGGCGCAAGTCTGCTGCTGGCGCTGGTTGGCTTGGCACTTGCGGCAACCGGTCGCATTGATATTTGGGTGACCCCGTTCTATCAGGCAACGGCCTATGTGTTTGTGATTGCCAACAGCTTGCGCTTGGTGCGTTTCGGCGAGGATTTCGCTGCGGCGGAGGAAATGCGCCGGACGCAGGACGCCATGACGGTGGTCAAGCCGGTGCGGGCGGCGCAGAAGCTGTAATCCCATTACGATGGCGCGATGCACTACTGCCTGCGCTGTCACTACGCGCTTGGTCCCCTGCCGGGGGTGCCAGCAGATCAGCTCGGTGAGTTCACGGCAGATGTGCGCTGCCCGGAGTGCGCGTTCGAGATTCCTCAGGGCGCACGGATTCTGGTGGGCAGTTCCACCGAAGCTGGCGCGCAGCCGCTGACGAATCGGCGGCGGATGCGACAGATACTGGTTACGCTCGCGCCATCCGTGTTCTTCCTGGTGGCCGGAATTCAAGGTCTGGTGGCGCTCGTTGCGCAAGGCGTCGCAGGATTCACCGGGTGGAACGCGATGCGTGCGCTGTCTTTGGTGTTGTTTGGATTTTTAATATGGGCGGTGTGGCGGAAGTGGACGCCGGTCGAAGGCAGTAACGGGCGAGCACCGGCGTCTTGGGATACGCGCTGGCTTTGCGTACCGGGAGCGCTCGAGGTGTTTAGCGGCGAG
>NSIA01000087.1 GCA_002737585.1 Planctomycetaceae bacterium
CATGATCATGGCAAGATCGCCCCACAATCGACCCAGACTGCATTACAATTCCGCCCCCATGATCGACATTCGCAAGTTGAAAGAACTCGTTCGCCTCATGACCACGAGCGACCTCACCGAGCTCGACCTCCGCGACAAGGAGGAGCAGGTCACTATTCGACGCGCCACCGCTCAGGCGGCTCCGCAGGTCATCCAGCACGCAGCGCCGGTGGCTCAGCACGTCGCCGCCGCGCCGGTGGCTGCAGCACCTGCAGCAGCCGCTGCGCCAGCCGCCAACGAAGACGCGGGCCTGATTGCCATTGAGAGCCCCATGGTCGGCACCTTCTACGCATCACCAAGCCCAGACAAGCCATCGTTCGTTTCCGTGGGTGGCGACGTCGGCCCGAATTCGGTGGTGTGCCTGGTGGAAGCAATGAAGATCTTCAACGAAATCAAGGCCGAGCGCTCCGGCACCATTGCCAAGGTGCTCGTCAAGAGCGGACAAGCCGTTGAATTCGGCCAGCCGCTGTACATGATCAAGCCAAGCTGAACCCGCCCCCATCACGGCGTGCGTGCGCCCGTGCGCCGCACCTGCCTTCAGGATCTCACCAGCCATGTTCAAGCGTGTACTCATTGCCAATCGCGGCGAAATCGCCCTCCGCATCATCCGCGCGTGTCGCGAACTCGGCATTGAAGCCGTGTGCGTCTATTCATCAGCAGACAAGGGCGGTCCCTGGCTTGAGCAGGCAGACCGAGCGATCTGCATCGGACCAGGCCCGTCCAAGGAGTCGTACCTGAAGATTGAGCGCATCATCGCAGCGGCTGAAGTGAGCCATGCGGAAGCGATTCATCCGGGCTACGGATTCCTCAGTGAGAATGCGCACTTTGCAGAAGTATGCCGAGCGTCCGGCTTTGAATTCATCGGCCCAAGTCCAGAAGCAATGAACGCGCTTGGCGACAAGGTCAACTGCAAGCGCCTCGCCCGTAAGACTGGAACCCCAGTATTCCCAGGCACAGAAGATGCCATCGAAGATATTGAAGAAGCAGTCAAAGTGGCTGCTGAGATTCAGTATCCAGTGATTGTGAAAGCGCGCGCCGGTGGCGGCGGACGCGGCATGCGTGTCGCCCGCGATGAAGCTGAATTGCGCACCGGAATTGAATCCGCCCGGCAAGAAGCGGCGGCTGCATTTGGTGACGGCGGCGTGTACGTCGAGAAGTTCCTGGAGAACGCCCGGCACTTTGAAGTGCAGACCATTGGCGACAAGCACGGCCACGCCGTTCATCTCTATGAACGCGATTGTTCAAGCCAGCGCCGCCACCAAAAACTGATTGAAGAGGCACCAGCGCCTGGCGTGGACCCAAAGAAGCGTGATCGCGTTTGCGAAAGCGCGGCAACACTCATTCGCGAAGCCAAGTATTCCGGCGCCGCCACCGTGGAATTCCTGATGGATCGCCAGCAGAACTTCTACATGCTGGAAGTGAATACCCGCGTGCAAGTAGAGCATCCAGTGACGGAAATGATCACTGGAGTAGACATCGTGAAGACCGGCATTCGTGTGGCCGCAGGTGAAGAGCTGCCATTCACGCAGAAGGACATTCACATCAATGGTCATGCCATTGAAGTGCGCATCAACGCAGAGGATCCGGACCGTGGATTCATGCCGCAAGCGGGCCTGATTGAAACCTATGCAGCACCTGGTGGTCCAGGCGTTCGCCTCGATAGCCACGCCCGCGCTGGATATCGCATTCCGCCAAACTATGACTCCATGATCGGCAAGTTGATCGTTCATGCTCCTGACCGCGCCACATGCATTGAGCGCCTCAAGGGAGCCTTGCGCGAGTTCAAGATTGGTCCAGTAAAGACCACCATTCCTCTGCACCTCAAGTTGCTTGATCACCCCGATTTCCGCGCCGGCAGCCACGACATTCACTACGTCGAGCGTTGGCTCAAGGAAATTGCGGTTGCAGCCAAGGTGTAATCGTTGGCGCAGCATCCAACAGCGGTCTTTCAGCGAAGCCGATCAGTATGAATAGCGGCTCCCTCATCCTTGTCACTGGCGCCACTGGTTACGTTGGCGGGCGCCTCGTCCCGCGGCTATTGGCTGCAAACCACCGAGTTCGATGCCTGGTTCGCGATCCTTCGCGCCTTGAAGGTCGCGCGTGGCACAAGGACGTTGAAGTAGTGCAAGGCGACGTGCTTGCGCCGGAGACGCTTGCCGCCGCAATGAAAGACGTGAGCGTTGTCTATTACCTGGTGCACAGCCTGGCAAGTGGCAGCAATTTCTCTGAGCGTGACAATCGCGCCGCCCGCAATTGCGCCAGTGCCGCGCGGGCAGCGGGCGTGCAACGCATCATCTACCTGGGCGGACTTGGCGAAGAGAGCCCCGATCTTTCCCCGCACTTGGTGTCGCGACATGAAACTGGCAACGCCCTCCGCGAGGCCGGCGTTCCCGTCACGGAATTCCGCGCCGCGGTGGTGGTTGGATCTGGCAGTCTGTCCTTTGAGATGATTCGCTATCTCACCGAACGCGTCCCGGTGATGATCTGTCCACGCTGGATATTCACCCGAACGCAACCAATCTGCATTCGAAACGTCTTGGACTATCTAGTGGCCGCGCTAGATTGTCCGGCCAGCGTCGGGCAGATCGTTGAGATTGGTGGCAGCGACGTAGTCAACTACGCGGAGATGATGACCGGCTACGCCCGGGCACGCGGGCTCACGCGCCGCTTGATTGCTGTGCCGATACTGACTCCGCGACTTTCTTCGTACTGGGTTCACCTCGTCACACCAATTCCAGCTGAGATCGCCCAACCACTCATCAAGGGGCTCGGCAATGAGGTGATCGTGCGCAACCCGTCCGCGCTCACCATGTTCCCGAACATCAAGCCCATGGACTACGAAAGTGCCCTCCGGCTTGCTCTGGGAAAGATCGATAGCAACGAAGTTGAAACCGTTTGGAGCGACGCCCTGGTTTCCAGCCAAGGCGACCGGACGCCCGTTGCCCTGATCAGTACCCAAGGCATGATCCTGGAACGGCGCCGGTTGATGGTGGATGCGTCCGCCGATGCCGTGTACCGCAGCTTCGCGGGGCTCGGTGGCGCGCGCGGCTGGTTGTACATGGATTGGGCGTGGCAAATCCGCGGCACCCTGGACCGACTCCTTGGTGGCGTTGGCATGCGGCGCGGTCGACGCGACCCGGACGATCTACGCATGGGCGACACGCTGGACTTCTGGCGCGTTGAGCAGGTGGAGCCCGGTCGACTGATTCGACTTCGTGCGGAGATGAAGGTCCCCGGACGAGCGTGGCTGCAACTTGAATCTCGACCAGCAGAAGGTGGTCAGACGGAACTACTACAAACGGCAATCTTCGAACCGAAGGGCCTGTTTGGATTCCTGTACTGGTATGTCTTGTATCCAATGCACGCGCTGATCTTCAGCGGAATGAGCCGCAAGATCGCCGAAGGCGCCAAGTAATCGAGCGTCGTTAGTCTTGGTGTCCGCGCTTGGCGGGCATCAAATTCACGGCGATCACCGCCGCGGCTGCAATGGCCATCAGCGCGTATCCGCCCACGGGGCTGTAGAGATTCAGACCCTTGTCTGGCTGGGGCGGAATGCTTGGGTCAGCGGCTTGCATCGCATACGTGGCTCCGCAGGTGRTGCTGGCCAAGATGACGGCTGCGCCAATACTCCAACGCATGGAACGGCTGCCAAGCGGCAATCCGCGTGCCTGACGGGCCGGACTGGCAATCGTCGCATGACAGGGCGTGTTGAGCATGTTGATCATGTTGTTCTTCAATTGTTGTCCTTGGGCGCGGTGAGCGTAATGGTGTTCACAAGGCGATCTTCCTTACTGGTGACCAGGACCAATCCCTTCAGAACGGTCTCCGCAGGCAATCGGAAGTGCAGCATGAGCTTCTTACCGCTGCCGAGCGGCTGAATCGGAATGTCCTTGAGGGTGAGCGGCTTACCGCCCATACTTCGCACCAGTACCCAGTCGCCATCGTCTTCAACCATGCCCACTGCAAAGTACTTGGCACCGTTGGCATCAATGACTGCCACGCGCGCAGACTGCGCATCAGTACCGGCCGTTCGCACCCACTCATTCAGGTCAGGGAAGATCCGAACGCCGTCGTCCTTTGCCGATGCATCCAGGCGAAGCAGGCGCTGTCCCGCAGTCACTTGGAAGCCACGAACGCGCAGGTCCGCGGACACCATGGCGCTACCGTTACGCGGGAACTTCTGTTCGCCACCAACGATGTAGTTGCTGCCGTCAAGAATCAATGCACCCTTGTCGTTTGAGTTGATGGTTACTCCGCCAATCGCGTACTTCGGATCGGGGAACTCAATGAGCGCGTCAATGTTGGTGGCCGAGCCGTCGTCGACCGCCTTGCTAGAACCGCTCGCAATCGCCGCTCCACTTGCAAAGTCCGGTGCCGCCACTGGGCGCGGCGCTAAGAAACGCACGCCCTTGAGTTCAAAGTATTTGGGAGCCTGAGTGCCCAGGTCAGCCTTCGGGAAGAATAGGTAGAAAGTGCCTTCACCCTGCGCAGAAACCGAGGTCAGCACGTTGGAAGGGGAGTTGAAGAAGTACATCCGCTCGCCGCCCTCCTTGGCATTCTGACGCCATGCCACGGGGTACGAAACCGTTCCCTTGCCGCTCTTGCCGTCGCCAATCAGGCGCGCCTGCGCACCGGTCATCAAGAACTGCTGCCCAGCCCCGTCAAATCCGTCCTGCGCCATCGTGAATTGAACCGCCCACGATGCCACGGGCTTTGCACCCACACCCGCACTGAGCGCCATGGCAGGCACATCAAAGAGCTTGATCTGGCTGACTGCTTCCGGCGGAACCGACACGCGCGCCAGGCCATCCGCATACGAATCGCGGTACAGCGAACCCGATGTTCGCACCAGCTGCGGCATGTGTGTATCGATCGTGCCGCCACCGAGCCATGGGGTGTACGGACCCCACGAGAGGTATGAGAAGAATCCACCCGCGATATTTGAAATCGTCAGCAGGGGAGCGTTGTCGCTACCGATAGCAGGCGCATTCGCCACATCGCTGCGGCGGCTCCATCCAGTGAAGTCACCGATCGTCACTGTGGACTGGAAGAATCCCATGCCGATCGCCAACAGACCAACCGACAAGACACCGGAAGCAAGGCCAAACCCTGCGCCAATCGTCACATCGGCCAAGCGCGGAATGGAGAGATTCATGGGGATGAATCGATCGGTAAAGATCCGCAGAATGGCGAGTAGGACAACGAATACGCCCACCAGCACCAGGCCCTTGGAGTACTCGCCAGCGGAACTGTTCAGCATGCGGTACGACAATGGTTCCCACACACCGAAGGCGATCGCGCCAGAGGTGACGACGCAGAGAAAGTGGACCAATGCGCTGAACGCACCGTTGTTGGACCACCAGTAGGTGATGAGAAGGATGACTGCAATAGCGATGACTGAGATGATCACGGGGTGGTCCTTACTGCTTCTTCTGGCCGGTCGGCTTGACTGGCGTAGTGGCGACTGCGCCGGGGGTAGGGGCAGCCGCTGGCTTCACGGCGCCCGCGGTAGGAGTTCCAGCGGGTGCCGGCGGCGGTGCAAAGATGCGCTTCACTTCATCAAAGCTGGTCTCGCCGTTACGCACCTTGATGAGTGCAGCATCCTGCAGTGACGGGCACTTGAAGGTGCGTCGAGCATGCATGTACGCACCTTTCACATCACCGGTAGCAAGCACGGCGCGTGACTCGTTATCCAAGGGCAGCGCTTCAACAACCGCGCAGCACCCAAGAAATCCAACGCCCTTGCATGTTGGGCAATCAACCGGTTGATCCTTGATCAGCACCTTGCCACTTTGCTTATAAATCTGCACCGGCTTGCCAGCGGCAATGCCCAGCATCTTCTGTTCTGCAGGATTTGGCGTGTACGGAGCACGACACGTCAGGCATAATTTGCGAACCAGCCGCTGGGTCACCACCATGCGCAGCGCGTCCGCCGCCGCTTTGGGGTCACCCACCGACTTCAGCCAAGCAGCCATGATGTCCGGAACGCTGTCCGATGGCATKCCAACATAGAAGAGCGTTGACCGAGCACCTGCCGCGCACAGCACCTTGGACGACCCAGCGTCTGCCACGTCAGCGACAAACACCACATCGGGACCGCGGCGAACGATCGATTGCAACTGCGTCCCAAAGTCACTCTTGGCTGCATCAAAGTCAGTGTGCTCCACACCTTCCACCACGCGCTCAAAGCGGCGCTCCAGCGTCTTGATGTTGGAAGTAAGCGAGTCATGTCGGCCCAAGAGCGCATAGGTCAGGGTGGTGATGCCTTGGCCCGGACGTGCGCCAACCAACACCGTTCCGCGTGGATCCGCAGTGATGGTGTCCACTACGAGTTTCAGTTGCTGCTCACCCATTCCAATCTTGGCGAGCGGAATACTGAGCTGTTTCTCGCGCTCAAAGTCCACGCGGATCGATTCACCTTGCATCGATCCCACGCTGGTGACAGTCAGGACAATCCGCGTTCCGTCGCGCACAATGGGCACCGTGCCACGTTGCAATTTGCGACGCTCAGCCGGATCAAGTTCTGCAAACCCCTTTAAGAGGTCCACCACCCGCGTGGCCATTTCACCGGCAATCGGCTCGCGCTTGAAACGCATGGAATCAACCACTTGCTGAATCTGTGCGCCTTGCTTGGAGAGGGCAATCTCAACGCGCGTAGCGCGCGCGTCCAGCGCCGATAGCAATACCGCCTCAAGGCCGGCATACACCTCAAACGCCGGATCCTTGCGATCCGGTGCTGCTTGCTCGCTGCGATCCTTCTTTTGGAAGCGCAACGTGGCGCCGGCCTGGGCGTTCTTTGCCTTGCGATCCGCGGCCATCTTGCCGAAGTCAATATCAAGGAAGGTGAGCGGCTTTGCCTTGGTGCCCTTGAGTGCCTCATTGCGGAACTTCATGTACCAGGTGCATGGCGCTGCAAAGAAGGCAATCATCAGCGGGAAGCCAGCAAACCAGGTGGGAATCAACAGCGCAGACAGCACTCCGGCCGTACCAAAGGCCAGGAAGATGGAAGCCCACTTCTGCGGCTTCAGGTTGAAGTACGCAGCGTCCTTCTCCAACTTGGTTGAGACAAGCACTGCGTAGGGCACAAACGCCGCAAATGTCACGATCGGCTTGGCGATACTCATCAGAATCGCCGGCGATGTTGCCTCTGCGAGGATAGAGCAGCCCGGAATGAAGAAGGCAGTCGGTAAGTTCACGATCAGGCTCCCTTGGCGAACGATGCGCCCTGCGAAATTCCCTTGAGGCGCATGCGCARCTCCTCGGGCTTCGGCGTCGACTGCAGCGCGACGCTCTGATGGATGAATTCCTTCTCCACCAAGTCAACCAATGCGGTGGTGAAGTCCTGCATGCCCGCGTCGCGTCCCTTGATGATGTCCAAGAGTTCGCCCTCGCGGCCTTCCAAGATGTATTTCTGCACAGCAGGAGTGTTAATCAGAATTTCCAGCGCAGGAATACGCGCAATGTGCGCATGCAACGTCGGCAGGAGCTTCTGATAAACGATGGCGCGCAGGTTGTAGGCCAACAGCTTGCGAATCTGCTCACGCTCGTTCACTGGGAACAAGTCATAGATACGACCAAACGTCTGCCAGGCGCTCGATGCGTGGATGGTTCCAAACACCAAGTGACCCGTTTCAGCAGCGCGCACGGCGGCTTCAAACGTTTCGTAGTCGCGCATTTCACCTACCAGCGCGATATCCGGGTTTTCACGAACCAACGCGCGCAGTGCATCATTGAAATTGACGCAATCRATGCCGATTTCGCGCTGATTGATGGTGGCTTTRTCGTCCTTGAAGATGTACTCGATCGGGTCTTCAATGGTCACGATGTGCACCTTGCGGCGTTCGTTGACGTATTGAAGCATGGCTGCGATCGAAGTGGACTTACCACTACCGGTCACGCCTGCAAAGAGCACCAGACCCTGGGAAAGCAGCGCTACCTCGCCCAAGCTGGGCGGAAGGTACAGGTCTTCAAACTTCTTGATGTTGCTAGTGATGAGACGCGCTGCGATCGAAACTTTGCCGCGCGCCATGAACATGTTCACGCGGAAGCGGTTCTTGTCGTCGTAGTCGTAGGCAAAGTCCATCGAGCCCTTGTTGCAGAAGACTTCCTGCTGCCCGGCGTCAAGGACATCTTTGGCCACTTGGAACATCAGTTCCTGGGTGATGACATCGGTCTCAATGTCCTTTAAGACGCCGCGATGGCGGATGCGCGGCTTCAGGTCCGACTTGACAATGAGATCGCTCCCGCCGAACTTAATGATCGCGGAGAGCCAAAGGGTCCAGGCCTTCATCCCATCGCCGGCTTGCATACCGCGGCGATCGAGTTGGATGGGGCTGGTGAGGTACTGCTTTCCGTCGTTGCCTGACACTCAGGTCACCTCCGCAAGGGGGACCCCATACGGTTCCATTTGGACCGCAAAAAGGCGGGCGACGGGTCATGGCCACACTGGCCATCCTCGGCA
>NSIA01000088.1 GCA_002737585.1 Planctomycetaceae bacterium
GAACGGCGCGGGCGGGCTCTGTAACATCCCACAGATGGAGCACAAGATTGTCCAAGACGGAATCACCTTTGACGATGTCCTGCTGATTCCGCGCTACAGCGAGATCACGCCAGAGTCTGCTGATACGCGGACACAACTCACCCGGCGGATCAGCCTGAATATCCCGCTGGTCTCCGCGCCCATGGACACGGTGACCGAGTCTGCGCTCGCCATTGCACTGGCCCAAGAGGGCGGCATCGGCATCATCCACAAAAATATTTCGCCAGAGCGACAGGCGCTCGAGGTTCAGAAAGTCAAGCGAACAGAGAACGGAATCATTACCGATCCCGTCACGCTTGCGCCCACGGACACCGTGCAGCGCGCTCAACAACTGATGGGTGAATACGGCGTCAGCGGATTTCCCGTCACCGAAGACGGCACCCGACGCACGCGCGTGGTTGGCATCCTGACCCGGCGCGATATTCGCTTTGTAGATCATCCTGCTGAGACGCGCGTCCAAGACGTGATGACCAAAGATAAGTTGGTAACCGCGCCGGCTGACACAACGCCGACGCTTGCCGAGGCGATTCTGAATCGCGGCCGCGTTGAGAAGCTGTTGCTCATCGATAACGACGGGCGCCTCGCTGGTTTGATCACCATGCGCGATATTGATAATTTCACCAAGCATTCACAGGCATGTCGCGACGGACGCGGGCGCCTGCGCGTTGGCGCTGCGGTGGGCATCATGCAGCTTGATCGCGTAGAGCGCTTGGTTGCAGCTGAAGTTGACGTGATTGTGGTTGACACCGCTCACGGTCATAGCCTGAATGTCATGCGCACGGTGAGTGAAATTAAGAAGCGATTCCAGATTGAAGTCATCGCTGGCAACGTTGGGACAGCTGATGGTGCTCGCGCGCTGATCGATGCTGGCGCCGACGCTGTGAAAGCAGGAATCGGTCCTGGTTCCATCTGCACCACCCGCGTGGTGACTGGCGTTGGGGTGCCGCAAATCACCGCCATCATGAATGCCGTGGAAGGCGCGCGCGGGCAAGTTCCGGTTATTGCTGACGGCGGCGTTCGCCTCTCGGGCGACATTGCCAAGGCCATCGCATCGGGCGCTGGCTCCGTGATGCTTGGCAGCCTGTTCGCGGGCCTGGAAGAGAGCCCGGGCGAACTGGTGATTCATCGTGGACGACACTTCAAGACCTACCGCGGCATGGG